>JBJFEF010000019.1:27227-38256 GCA_051890435.1 Muribaculaceae bacterium | reverse complement strand
TAGGGAGTAAGAATCATTCCCATAGCAATCGATGAAGCTACCAATAAGTTGCGTAAAGTTGCATTCATGTTGAGTCCGTTTTTAGTGGTTAATAATCAAGTTCCTTTGCTATAATGACACATTTCGTGGCAAAAAGTTTAATCCTTTAATTAAATTTCACCAAAAAATTAACACTTTGCTCACAATTCCTTCTTTATGAAAAATTTTTGGAAAAAGCCGAGGCTTCACGCAATGTGGGGTGGAGCCTCGGCAGGAAGGTTGGTTATTTTTGTATTATGTCAGATTGTTTTCTCAATGGTCCACACGAATGCACGAAGTCCGAGCTTAGGAGTGGCAAGGTCCATTTTGTGCAAGATGTCGAGCACAAGCTCCACCTTCGAGTCATCCACAATCGTCATAATCGACGAAGCGAGCGAAGGCCAGGCATGGCTGCCATAGTGAGGCTCTCCCTTTACCGAGCCACGGCCCTGCACCTCCTGCCAGGCTGTGAAGCCGCGGCAGTTGTTGCGCTCGAGCATGTCGATGATTCGCTCATAGTAGGCTTGGTCGAATGCTATAAATATTGCTTTCATAATCTTCTTTTTGATTTTTTGTTTGCTTGGTTAGTCATTCTGTTTGCGCAGGCTCTTGCGGGTGCGTTTCACTCCCACATAGGCAAAGATGCAATAGAGAGCCGGAACGAAGAGCAGCGTGAGCAGTGTGGAGAAGGTGAGACCACCGATCACGGCGATACCCAGCGGGCGCCACATTTCGGCTCCTTGTCCGCTACCCACTGCCATAGGCACCATACCCAAGATGGTGGTGAGCGACGTCATCACCACAGGGCGCAGACGCGACTTACCGCCGAGCACCACGGCACTGCGTATGCTCATGCCGCGCTCGCGGTTGAGGGTGATGTAGTCGATGAGCACAATACCATTCTTCACCACAATACCGATAAGCATGATTGAACCAATCATCGACATGATGTTGAGGTGTGTGCCCGTAATCCACAAAATGAGCACGATTCCCGAGAATGCAAACGGAAGCGACGTCATAATGATGCCCGGATAGGTGAGCGACTCAAACTGTGCCGCCATCACGATATACACCAAGATGATGATGAGGATGGCGAGCATTCCGAGGTCGCGGAACGAATCCTGCTGGTCCTCATACGAACCCGAGAGGTTGATGCTGATTCCCACCGGCAAATCGAGCTTGTCGATAAGCGGCTGGGCATCGGCAACGATTTCGCTCATGGCGCGGCCTTGCACAATGGTAGATACGGTGATGATGCGCTCGCGGTCTTTGCGCTCGATGGTAGGAGGAGTGAAGCGCTCCACCACCTTGCCCACATCTTTCACGCGCACGCTCTTGCCCTGGGCATTATAGATGAGAATGTTCTCGATGTCGGCAATCGAGGTACGGAATTCGGGTGCATACATCACCTTGATGTCATATTCCTCACCGTCCTCGCGGAAGTAGCTTGCCGTGCTACCGTTGATGCGGTTGCGCAGATAGTTGGCTGCCGTGGAGAGGTTGAGCCCGTAGATGGCGAGTTTTTCGCGGTCGAAGTCAACCTGATACTCCGGCTGATAGTCGGCACGCGATATGGTCACGTCGGCAGTTCCGGGGATGCTTTCGAGGATTCGCTTCACGCGCTGAGCCACCGAGTCGGTGACGGTGAAGTCGTAGCCATAGATTTCATAGTCGATGCTCGACTGTCCGCTCATTGATCCGCCACGGCGTCCACCCACGTTCACCTGAGCTTTCTTAAACTCAGGATATTGCTTGAGGTCGTCACGCATGAGCTGTGCAATCTCCACAATGCCGCGGTCGCGGTCGCCGGGATCGACGAGTCGGATGTTCATCGACACGATGTGCGAGCCGTTGTCCTGCATCGAGGCAAAGGTGTTGTCGGTGCTGGCTTGTCCCACGGTGTAGTTGAGCACCTGTATTTCGGGATATTTCTCTGTCCACTCCTTGTAGAGACGGTCGGTAACCTCTTGTGCAATCTCCACGCGGGTGCCTATGGGGAGCTCAAGGCTCACGCCGAGGCGGCCGTCGTCGGCAGTGGGGAAGAACTCCGAGCCGATAAACTTGGTGAGCGACATCGAGCCGATGAACACTGCCACGCAGATGAGTATTGTCACCGTCTTGTGGCGCACCACGCGCTCAAGCAGGAAGGCATAGCCATTGTCGAGGGCATCGAGGGCGCGCTCAATGGGCTTGAAGAGGAGCTTGAAGAGCTTGCCTTGCTTCGGGTTGAGGCGGAGCCACTGGCTACAAAGCATCGGGGTGAGCGAGAGGGCGCAGGTGGTGGAGATAATCATCATGATGCACACCATCCATCCAAGCTGGCGGAAGAGCACACCCGACATACCTTTCACCAAGGTGAGCGGGAAGAACACGGCGATAAGTGTGAGCGTTGATGCCACTACCGAGATTGCCACCTCGTTGGTGCCATGCACGGCAGCCTGTTTTGGGTCGGCACCGCGCTCGATGTGGGTGGTGACGTTCTCAAGCACCACAATGGCATCGTCAACCACCATACCGATTGATATGGAGAGTGCCGAGAGCGACACGATGTTGAGCGTGTTGCCCGTGCCAAAGAGGTAGATAAACGAGGCGATGAGCGAAAGCGGAATGGTGATGACGATGATGAATGTGGCACGCCAGCGCCCCAGGAACGCAAGCACCACTATCATCACGAAGAGCAGCGCATAGAGCACCGTCTCAACGAGTGAGTTGATGGTGTTCTTGATGTTGTCCGACGTATCCACAATCACGCCGAGCTTGATGTCGCTCGGGAGTGTCTTCTGGATGCTTGGGAGCTTCTCGTGAATGGCATTGGAGATAGCCACCGAGTTGGCGCCCGACTGCTTTTGCACCACAATCATGGCACCCTTCTGGCCGTTGTTGTACGATTGCTGGGTGCGCTCCTCGAGGGAGTCGTCGATGCGGGCAACGTCGCGCAGATACACGTTCTTGCCGTCTTTCGAGCCTACCACCACGTCGAGCATCTGGCGGGCGTCGCTGAACTCACCCTGCACGCGCAGCGCGTAGGTATCAGAGCCGATATCGAAGTTACCGCCCGGAATGTTGCGGTTTTCGGCGCCGATAATCGATGCGATGGTCTCGATTGAGAGGTTGAATGCCTCAAGGCGGATAGGATCGACATACACGTGCACCTCGCGCTTGGGGGCACCGGTAATCGACACCGAACCCACGCCGTCGATGCGGGCAAGCGGGTTGGCTACTCCGTCGTCGAGAATCTTGTATAGTCCCGGCATACTCTCCTCGGCTTGTACCGATAGGAGCACGATAGGAATCATGTCGGTGCTAAACTTGAAGAGGATTGGCGTTTCGGCATCATCGGGTAGTGCCTTCAGCACCATGTCGAGCTTGTCGCGCACATCGTTGGTCATCACGTCGATGTCGTAGCCAAACTCAAACTCCAGCGTAATCACCGAGATATTCTCCTTACTTTTCGATGAAATGTGCTTGAGGTGCTGCACCGAGTTGAGGGTGTTTTCGAGCGGACGCGTCACGTTCTGCTCGATATCCTGGGCACTTGCTCCCTGATATGTGGTCAGCACCATGATGGTGTTGGTGTCGATATCGGGATACAGGTCGATAGGCAGTTGTTGCAAAGAGAACAAGCCCATGATGGCGACCGCCACGAAGCATAGCGTCGTCATAACCGGGCGTTTTACTGCACTTGCATATAGACTCATATTCTATGTGTTTGAATAGTTATTCTTTCAGTGATATTGGTCGCTTATTGTTTTGCTGTGGTGTCGGCAGCGGCAGTGGTGGCTGCGGGTTGTCCCTGCACCTCCACACGGGCACCGTCGGCAAGGCGTGTCTGGCCGGTGATTACCACGTCGCTGTTGTTGTCCACGCCCGAGAGAAGCTCATAGCGAGTGCCGAGGCGCTGGCCCAGCTCCACTTTGTTGTAGCTCACTTTGCCGTCTTTATACACATACACATATTTGTTGCCCGAGCCCGATTGCTTCACCACGGCACGGTCGGGAACTACCACGTGGCGCATTGTGCCATAGTTGAACTCTACGCGGGCAAACATTCCGGTGCGGATGCGGTTGTTGCTGTTGGGCAATGTCACTTCCACGGTGAATGTGCGGGTTGAAGAATCGATGGTGGGGTGCACGAGGTACACGGTGCCCTCAAATTCCTCGTCGCCATACACGTCGAGGGTCACTTTCACCTTCATGCCCTTTTTCACCTTGGTGTAGTCCTGCTCCGAGATGTTCACCATCACTTTCACCGGATTCTGCTGCTCTACGGTGAGGATAGGAAGCTGGCCGGTCATGTCGCCCGGGTCGTAGTTGCGTGCGGTGACAACGCCCGAGATGGGGCTGATGAGCGTTACGTTCTCCTTCATGTTCTTGAGCGAGCGCACGGCAGCATCATATTCGGTCTTGAGCTGATCGACCGACTGCTGAGTGCCTCCGCCTATGTTGAGCAGCTCCACGGCGCGGTCATATTCGCGCTTCATGTTGGCGATGCGAATCTCTTGCTGGTCGATATACACGGCATCGAGCACGGCAACGGTCTGTCCTGCCGATACCATGCTGCCCACATCCACGAGAATCGTCTTGATGCGGTTCGACGATGAAGCCGAGATGTTGTTGGTCTTAAACGGCTCCACGGTAGCTGTGTAGCTCACGATTTGAGGCACATCTTCCTCAGTCACTTTCTCGATGGTCACCAGAGGAAGCTCCTCGGCGACGGTGGCTGCTTGCTCCTGCTTTCCCGAGCACGAGAAGAGCAGTGCCGAGGCGCAAGCCATGCCCATAAGTCTGTTGATTGATTTCATATTTTGTTGTTTTTTTGATTTTTTATTCGGTTGTTACGTCGGCTGTGCCAAGGAGCAGTTGAAGCTCGCTCTCAGCCACGAGGTAGTTGTAGATTGATTGATAGTAGCTAAGTTCCGATTCGAGCAGAGCCACCTCCGAGTCGCGAAGGTCGAGGTAGGAAGCGGCACCTATCTGGAAGCTCTTCTCCATGATTTGGTTGGCTTTGCGTGCTTGTTCCACGCCTGCCTCATTGGTTGAGATTTGCTTCACGTTCTTCTGTATGTTGTCCATCTGGGTCTTCACCTGCACATTGAGCGAGCGCACCAGGTTGTCGCGCTGCCAGGTCATTTCCTTGTAAGCCACTTCGGCTTGGCGCTGCTTGTAGTAGCGTGTTCCGCCCTGGAAGATGGGGAGTGAGAGCGAGAGGGCTGCGGTGGAAGCTGTGGTCCACTTGAAGTTTTTCAGTGGCGATCCCATCGACATGGAGTGCCACATATAGTTGATTGAGCCCGAGAGGGTAGGATACCACGACATTTTCTGCACCTCGAGAGCACGCTTCAGATAGTCGGTCTGGAGGTCGAGAGCACGCAGGCTGGTGTTCTTGTCGAGGCTGGTGTCGATCGACATTGTGCGGTCATACATCTGCTCCTTGTAGTAGGCAAGTGAAACTGTGGGCTTGATAGGGGTGGTGATATCCACACCCATGAGCAAGAGCAGTTGCAGCTGTGCGCGGCGAATGGTGTTTTCAGCCTCGATAATCGATGGCTCAAGGTTTTTCACCTGCACGCTCGAGCGGAGCACGTCGTATTCCGATGCTGTTCCGGTCTCAAATTTCTTTTTGAAGATTTCGGCATTGAATTTTGCGGTCTCATAGTTTTTGATGAGCACTTGGTGCGAGTCGAGTGCAAGCAGCAGTGCATAGTAGGCATTCTGCACGTTGTTCACCATTTGCAGGCGCGACGAGCGGGCAGCCTCCACATTCTGTGCTATCTCGATGTCGTTGAGCTTCAAGCTCTTCCACAGCTGCGGAGCGATGATGGGCACCTGTGCGCTGAAACCTACCGCGTAGCTGTTGTCGCGACCCATCTTTATGGCGCGGGCAGTGCCGTCGCCGGCGTCCATATACATGGTCTGCAATGCAAGGGCGCGGCTATACTGTCCCGAGAACGACACCTGGGGCAGCAGTTGTGCAACAGTGAGATTCTTTCCGTAGCTCACACGGGTGATTTCCATGTCGGCTACTTTGATGGTGGGATTGGTGCTCAGCGCAATGCGCACACAGTCGTCGGCGCTGAGGCGCAGTGTGTCGGCACCGGTGGCAGTCTGCGCTTTTGCGCCAAGCGACGCCAGGGCAAAGGCGGCAAGCACAATCGGTAAATGTAATTTTTTCATATCCTGTTATATTGTTTTTATTGTTTTAATCGTTGTAGTGAGGTATTAAGTAAGTGGCGGTTTCAGTAGGCTTCGGCATGAACGTGCTTATGGCTTTATGTTGTGGTCGGCAAGCACTTTGTCGATAATTTTTATGCCTCGGTCGGAAGCGATGCCGCGAATAAAGTTGATAAACATCAAGTCGAGCACTTCAATCACCGAGGTGCCGGCAGGGTAGCTGCTTATGCCGGGCTTCGCCGAGCGCATTTGCAGATAGAACATTGTGGCGGCAATATCGGAGTGGAATCCGAGGCGGAACACTCCCTCTTGCTGTCCTGCCTCGATGAGTGTTGTCAGTTCCTTTTGGTAGAGCATCTCGCGCTCCGAGCACTCGTGCTGCACCTCGGGGTAAAGGCGCTCAATGTCGCGGATAAACACCTCGGAGATGTTGGCAATATATTCGCGCGAGATGAAGTAGATGCTCAGCATCGCTTCGAGTTTGTTGGGAGCTTCTTGGATGGCGCGGTGAAAGCGCAGAGTGCGTTCCATATACAAGCGGTGTAGCACTATTTGCAGCAAGGTGCGCTTATCGGTGAATTGCTCATAGAGCGTACGCTTCGATATGCCACATTGCTGTGCGATAGTGTCCATAGTCACCGACGACACGCCGAGGCGCGACATCAGCTCAAATGTTTTCTCGATTATTCGTTCTCTTATTTCCATCGGTTGCGTTGTGCGCGGCTTACTCTCGATAGGCTTGTCGGGGTCCTGTGATTTAGCCTGATTTTTCACACGCAACAAAGGTACTGAAAAACTTTCAAAACTCAAATAGTTTTCTTGCAAACTGGCGCTTTATTCCTATATATTCCATTTTTTATGAAATATTTAACATTGGCAATTACGAAAACGTTATACCGGCGTTGCTGAGTCACGCACTTCGTTGGAGAGGAATTGAGCCACTTTGCGCCACAATGGCGGCGGCATTGAGCTTTGCTGCCTCAGATGAGGGTGAAGCGCGACTTCAGCTCGCGGCTGAAGCGCCGACCCACAAGCACTTCGTCGTCGTTGAAGGGAGGATAGAGCGTGCACTGCGTCACCCCTATGAGGGTGAGATAGCGCATATTCACTATGTAGGATTGGTGCGTCTGCACAAATTGCGGGTTGTAGGCAAGAATATCGGCTGCCGAAGTGCCTTTTTTCAGTTGCACGAAGGAGTGGTCGCTCAGAGCCACTTCCCACACTTTGCGGCGGGTGCTGTAGCGGAAATATCCAATCTCGGCAGGGCGCATAATGCGCATCTCATTGGTCACGGTGGTGGCGGTGAACACGTCGCCAAGACTTGACTCAGTGTTGCCCTTGAGCACATGAGTGCGCTTGCCGGTGATGGCACGGCGGTAGCGCTGCACCGATTTGTCGAGCTCATACACATTGATGGGCTTGAGCAGATAGTCGGCTTCCTTGCTGCTGAAAGCACGCTGGGAGTAGTCTTGGTAGAAACCGGTGAACACCACGATATATGTGTCGGGCTTGAGGTGCATCACTGTGTCGATAAATTCCAAGCCGTTTCCATCGGGCAGCTCTATGTCGAGAAACAGCAAGTCGGGATTTACCTCACCAATGAGGCGTTCGCCCTCGGTGAGCGAAGGTGCGTGAGCAGCGACTTCAAGGTCGGGATAGTCTGATAGCATTTCCGTAAGTTTTTCAACGGTTTTTGCATCATCGTCGATAATTAGTACTTTCGATTTCACACCCATGGCCGGAATATAGTATGTTGTATAAAAAAATGGTATTTTTCGTTTGTCTATAATTTTGTATATAGAGCAGCTTTCTATCGCAAAATTATGTAATCTTTTTTAAAAATGCAAAATCGAGGTAGCTTCATTGTTACTATTCGGCAATATATCGGTGCTATGTGGCTTAAATTTGTTACTATTTGGCTAATATTAAGACGGGGGCGCACCATCACTGGCGCACCCCCGTCTTACTCTTTTTTTCAGTAAATTATTCACAAAAAACTCATTCACCAAAAATATAAACCAATCAATAATAGCACTCGGAAATGGTTCATATCAGTACTGCAAAGTTAGCCATTAAAAGCTTATCCTACAAACTCCAAAGTTCCCGTAAAGCCGTTTTTAGCACCATTCGGCTCAAATTCGCCACTGAACGGCAAAAATACGTTACTATTTTACTTGCTTCGGCAAGGACTATTCTACGTTGCCTTTTCGGCATGAATCCGGTTGCGAAATTTTCTCAAAATAGTTTCGAGAAAAAAGTGATATTACTTGGAAATGTGCAAATTGTTTTCTACATTTGTGAGTTGAAATTCTCTGTGGCATCTTTTGCCGGCACTTTGTCGCCCGCACGGCTGCACGATTTCATTGTGTAACTTTACTTTTTGTTTTCACCGCTAACCATTGACCAGGCTTTTATTATGAACAAACAAATCAAACCCGAGGAGGTTCTTGACGACCTCAGATACCTCAACTTGCTTGCACGCAATTTCCCGAATATTGCCGCTGCCAGCACCGAAATCATCAATCTTGAGGCGATTCTCAATCTCCCCAAAGGCACTGAGCATTTCCTTGCCGACCTACACGGCGAGTTCAAGGCGTTTCAGCATGTGCTGCGCAATGCCTCGGGCGCTATAAAGCGCAAGGTGAAGGAAATCTTCGGCGAAACTCTCGGTATGCGCGAGCAAAAGGAACTTTGCACTCTCATCTACTATCCCGAGCTAAAGCTCGACCTCGTGAAGCGCGAAACTCCCGCCGATGAGCTCGAAGACTGGTACTTCATCACCCTCAACCGGCTGGTGCTCGTGTGCCGCAACGTTTCTTCGAAATACACCCGCTCAAAGGTGCGCAAGGCTCTTCCGAGCGACTTCTCCTATATCATTCAGGAGCTTTTGCACGAAAGCTCAATCGACACCAACAAGCAGGCTTATGTTGAGGTGATTGTGCGCACAATCATCGCTACCGACCGTGCCGATGAGTTTATTATCTCGATATGCAACCTCATTCAGCAGCTTGCCATCGACACCTTGCACATTCTCGGCGATGTGTTCGACCGCGGTCCAAGCCCCGACAAGATTATGGATATCCTCTGCGACTACCACAACTTCGACGTGCAGTGGGGCAACCACGACATCCTGTGGATGGGCGCCGCTGCCGGAAACGACTGCTGCATTGCCAATGTGCTGCGCATCGCCCTGCGCTATGGCAACCAGGCTGTGCTCGAGGACGGCTATGGCATCAACCTGCTGCCGCTCGCCACTTTTGCCCTCGAAACCTACGCCGACGACCCCTGCACCATGTTTATGCCCAAGGTAAACCGCCTTGAGGTGGGGCTCAGCGAGAAAACCATGCACATGATTGCACAGTGGCACAAGGCTATCAGCGTGATTCAGTTCAAGCTCGAAGCGGCAACCATAAAGCGACGCACCGACTTCGATATGGCCGACCGCCTGCTGCTACATCATGTCGATTTCGAGCGCAAGGTGTTTGTGCTCGACGGCAAAGAGTATGAAATGACCGATTGCAACTTCCCAACCGTCGATCCTGCCGACCCCTATCGCCTCACTCCCGAGGAGCAGGATATCGTCACCAAGCTGCA
Organism: Muribaculaceae bacterium; assembly: GCA_051890435.1. Lineage (GTDB taxonomy): Bacteria > Bacteroidota > Bacteroidia > Bacteroidales > Muribaculaceae > CALZFJ01. The sequence continues at coordinate 28,474 of JBJFEF010000019.1, read as the reverse complement.
CAATTCATTCATGTGCAGCGAGAAGCTCCAGAAGCACATCAACTGCCTCTTCCGCAACGGCTGCATCTATGCCGTCACCAATAGCAACCTCCTCTTCCATGCCTCGGTGCCCCTTAATGCCGACGGCTCGCTCAAGGAGGTCACCATTCGCGGTGAGAAATTCAAGGGCAAGGAGCTGCTGCACAAGGCGGGCAACATCATTCGCGATGCCTACTTCGGCACACACGACGAGGAGGCACACCGCTTTGCAATCGACTATGTGTGGTATTTGTGGTGCGGAAAGGATTCTCCCGCTTTCGACAAGGACAAGATGGCTACCTTTGAGCGCTACTTCCTCAAGGATAAAGCCACTCACAAGGAGGTGAAGGGCCACTATTACACCCTTCGCGACAACGAAGCCGTGTGCGACATGCTGCTCGACGAGTTTGGCGTGACCGGTTCGCACCGTCACATCATCAACGGACACGTGCCGGTGAAGACCATAAAGGGCGAAAGCCCAATCAAGGCTAATGGCAAGATGATGGTGATTGATGGAGGATTCTCAAAGGCTTATCAGCCCGAAACCGGAATTGCAGGTTACACCTTGGTGTTCCACTCGCGTGGATTCCAGCTGGTGCAGCACGAGCCGTTCACATCTATCACAAAGGCTGTGGCTGAAGGACAGGACATTAAATCGACCACCCAGCTCGTGGAGATGAGCTCGAAGCGAATGATGGTGAAGGATACCGACCTTGGGCGCGTGCTCGAGCATCAGGTTGAAGACCTCCAGAAGCTCCTCTACGCCTTCCACAGTGGCTATATCAAGGAGCGCGACTCCGGCTCAAGCCTCATCCGCCTGAAGAAATAAACTAAAACACTACCGTCACGGCAACGCTCTCCATCTGTCCCTTGATGGGTGGAGTGAGCTTTGCCACGCTTATGCTTCCGCCCTTCACGAGCGGAAACCGGGCTTTCACTGCCTTGATTATGCGCCCTGCCACATGCTCCAGCAGCTGCGATGGCTGCTGCATTTCGGTGGCAATAACGTCGTAGAGCAAGGCATAGTTGAGCGTATGGTCGAGGTTGTCGCTTTCCATAGCTTTGCAGAAAGGATATTCCACAGTGAGCGACACCTCAAAGTCGTTGCCCACAAGGCGTTCTTGCTCCATCACGCCATGGAAGGCGCGGAATCGCAGTCGGTTGAATGAAATTTTTGTAATCATCGGGGGGATAGGGTTTATCGGGGAGCGTTTAGCGTTTATCGTTTA
>JBJFEF010000019.1:6859-27127 GCA_051890435.1 Muribaculaceae bacterium | reverse complement strand
GGGGAGCGTTATTCTTCCACTTCTTCCACCCAGGTGTAGGCACCGATGTCGATTGTGCCGTCGGGGTGCAGGCGCTTCACGCCATAGCGGTCGGCTGCAATCGAGGCAGGGCACAGCGCAGGGTTGCCTTTGCCTATGGCTTGGCTCTCGTTGTGGAGGCGGTAGTCGAAGATGTATTCCTCGCGAATGGTGTAGAATTTCGGGTCGCCTTCCCACACGCACTCAATGAAGTTGTCATCGTCCTCGCCGCCAGCTCCCAGCAGGCAGTTGCGCAGCAGCACCGCCGAGCCGGTGAGGTCGCCCTCATTGATGCCCGAGGCGTTGCCATAGAAGATGCAGTTGTCGAAGTTGGCAGTCATGAGCGGAGTTTTGCCGTCGCTGTGGTCGGGCAGCAGATAGTAGAGCGAAAGGATAGGCTCTTCGATGATGCTGAAGAGGTAGTAGTTGGCAAGCGTGCAGTTCACGAAGTTGTATTTGCCACCGGTGAGCGATGCCACGGCAAAGTGTGCCTCGCTAAGCTCGCTGCCGAGGGCATCGACCCACACATGCGAGGCTGTGAGCACCGAGCCTGCCGAGTTGTGTAGCACCGAGTTCTCGATGAGCAGTTTGCGCTGCTCCATGCTCGCCGAGTCGGCAATCACGCCTGTCGATGTGCCGCGCATATAGGTGTGCCGCAACACATTGCCATAGCTCGATTGAGTGAAACGCACACCGTCCCATTGCCCCGACATGATGTCGTAGCCAATGTCGCCCACCACCTTGTCGAGGCGGTCGCCGCGCAAGTCGATGGGTTTCTCCATTGTGCCATTGGCAAGGAGAGTGCCATCCACCACCATTGCAGCCTTGTCGTGGAAGTAGAGGCGAGCTCCGGCATCGAGTGTGAGAGTGGCACCTTCGGCTACGCGCAGAGTGTCGAAAATCACGTAGGGACGGGCGGCGGTGAAGTGGGTGTCTTCGGTCACGCAGTGCGAGTAGAGTCTATCTACGTTCTGCCCCCAGGCAGTAATCACCACCTGTTGTGTCACGCCATTGGTGGTAAAGTCGATTTTGTCTTCAAAGAGGATGGGGTTGTCGTCGTCTGACGGGTCGATAAAAGCCTCTACAAACACGAAAATGCTGTCGTTGCCACGGATTTCCACATCGTGAAATTCCTCACCGGTCACTCCATCCACATTCAGATAGAAGCGACCGCTACTCTCGCCTGAGAGCTTTATCGACGAGATGTTTATCATCTTCTTGTGGCGGTTATACACCACAAATTGCTTTGTGGGAGTGCCCACATCGGTGAGCACGGTGTCGAAAGCCAGAGTGTCGGTGGAAAACTCGGGCAGGTCGCTGCTCGACGTGGTGAAATCGTCCTCGATGCAGCCTGTGAAAGCTACTCCGAGCACCACCACGAGCATCCATATTGCAAGATTCAGTCGTTTCATAAGCGAAAAGTCAATCAATTGTAGGGCACAACACCCTCCTTAATATAACGCTCCATCGCCTCCTTTATTGCCTCCGCACCTCAATTGCCCCACCGCTCCTCACACCGCCACTAACCGCCCTCGCCCACCACTGCCACCAACCGCTCGCTTCACCGAAGTCACTATGAGTAACATTCCCGAAAAATGCCACCTTTTTCTACCTTATCGCGCAAAAAAAGTGAGATAAGGTACAAAAAGCCCCCACTTTTCCCAAAAAAACACTATATTTGCAAGATTAATTGCGTAACAGGATAAATGCTTTTTTTATTGACGATGATTGACAACAAGAACATTGCGAAAATAATTCTGCCTGAGCCGACAATCAGCCGATTGCCGTGGTATCTCTCTTATCTCACCATGCAGCAAAGCCGCAATGTGGAATATGTTTCTTCCACACAGATTGCAAAGGATATCAACGTGGATGCTTCGCAAATCGCAAAAGACCTCTCGTTTCTCAATATCAAGGGAAAGACGCGCATTGGCTATGAAGTGAACGACTTGGTGAATGTGCTGGTAGATTTCCTCGGCTTCAAGAAGCAGCACAATGCCTTCATGATTGGCGTGGGTAGCCTCGGAAAGGCTCTGATTCAAGACTCCGGTCTTATGCAGTTCGGACTCAATATAGTGGCGGGATTCGATGTGAATCCCTCTCTCATAGGCACTCGCATCGCCGATGTGCCTATTTATAGCATGGACGAGCTTGATGAGCGCCAAAAGGAGCTTGAAACCGAGATTGGCATCCTTGCCGTTCCTGCCGAGTATGCCCAAGATGCCACCGACACCATGATTGCTTGCGGCATCCAAGCTATCTGGAATTTCACCCCGTCGCGCATCAAGGCAAGCAATGAGATTGTAATTCAGAACACTTCAATTTATGCGCATCTTGCGGTGATGTATAATCGCCTTGAGGAGCGCAAATAACACATAACTTAAGCAACAATGAAAGTAATTATCTTAAAGCATAACATTAAGCCATTGTCGCAGACTCGCCCCAACGAGCCTCGCCCCGAAGTGGTGATGATGACCGACTCGTCGCTGCTCAAGGACGGCAAGCCATTTTTTGTACCCGATTTTGCCGATAAGTTCATGGCTCACCCATATCTGGTGCTGCGCATAGGCCGTCTGGGCAAGAACATTGCGCGGCAATTTGCATGGCGCTATCTCGATGGCATTACGCTGGGATTTGCAGTTGAGGCACAGGGCTTGCATGAGCAATTTGCCGACGGCGGTCCGGGTGCTGTGGCAAATGCTTTTGATGGCGCAGCTATCCTCGGCGACTTCATGCGTCCCGAGAAAGTGCTCACCGACCCCTTTGTGGTGACTATAAACGGCAAGTTATGCCTGCAATGCCCAAGAGTGCTTATCATCCTCAGTATCGAGAGTATGATTGAGTATGTAAGCCGATATTTCACACTGAAAATCGGCGACTTGATATATGTGTGTGGTGTGGGTCCTTCCATTCAGCTGAACATGGAGTCAACGGTCACTGCTGCTGTTAATGGTAATGAGGTGATGCACTTCAAGGTGAAATAGTCTTACTTAAAAAATCGCAAAACAACTACAATAAATGAAACGAGCAAGCAAATTCTTAAAAGTTCTGTTTGGTGCAGCTGCGCTATTAGTTTCGGGAACATCGGTGCAAGCGCTCAGTCTAAGCCATTTTGCCGAGCAGTCGAAGTTGGCAACCGGACGGTGGGTGAAAGTTGCCACCGAAGCCGATGGCGTTCACGAAATCACTGCCGCACAACTGGCTGAAATGGGATTCCACGACCCCTCCAAGGTGAAAATCTTCGGCTCGGGCGGACACATTCTCCCCGAATCGATTGAGGCCTCTATAACCGACGACCTCGCGCAAGTGCCTGCTATCTACACCAATGGCAAATTGTGCTTCTATGCCCAGAGCCCGCTCAAGCGCGATGTGTATTTCTCATCGGCTGCCAATTACTTCCGCTACACAGCCAATGCCTATTCGTCGCACGCTTATTATTTCCTCACCGACGATGAGGCTTATTCTCCTCTTGCTCCCGCTGAAGCACGCCAGCCTTCATCGGCACCGACGTCGCTCACCACAAGCTACAATAATTATCACCATGAGCGCGACCTCACATCGCCCGGATTTACCGGAAAATCCATCCTCGGTGAGAATTTCGGGTCTGACAATGCACTCAGTTTCACCTTTAATCTGCCCGGATTTATCGATGGCAGCCAGGTGAACGTATATACCAACTTCGGCGTCAATTCGGGCGAGCGCAGCACCATCAGCGCCACGCTCAATGGCACCGATGTCGTTTTTTCGTCTAATTCCAATCGTGTGAGCGCTGCCACAAGCGAATACACTTTCTACAACATCGGTCAGGCTCGCGGCTACACCACCGCGGTGGATGCCCCCGACGGCAACATCACCTACTCGATGTCACTTGCCTCCGAGGGTGGTATTCTTCTTGCCCTGCTCGACAACTTCACTGTCACCTATGAGCAGCGCAATGAGCTGCCTGCCGACATGGCTCAGCTCGACCTCTTCTTCTTCAATCAGACCAATGCGAAAATCGACATTGCCGGCTTGTCGCCCGAGGCTATGGTGTGGAATGTGACCTCGGCAAGTGCTCCTGCCACCTATGTGCTCTCGACTAATGGCGACACTCGCAGCTTCAACACTTCGATGCCTTCGACGTGTGAGCATATGGTGGCTTTCGACCCCACTCGCCAATTGCACACCATCAGCTCTTATTCGGTTGTCGAAAACCAGAACCTGCACGCTCTTGCCACTCCCGATATGGTGATTCTCACCACTCCGGGACTGAAGGCTCAGGCACAGCGCATCGCCGACTATCACGCTTCAGCCGACGGAATGGATGTGGCTGTGGTGGAGCAGCAGCACATCTTCAATGAGTTCTCGTCGGGCGCTGTCGATGCCACTGCAGTGCGTCTGTTCATGAAGATGCTACATCTGCGCAATCCCGAGAAGCTGAAATATCTCCTCATTTTCGGCGGTGGCACCTACGACAACCGCCACATTCTCGCCGACCGCAGCGAAAACCTTGTGGTTACTTTCCAGTCAACCACAAGCAATATGGAAACCAAAAGCTACTCTTGCGACGACTATTTCGGCTTGCTCGCCGACAACACCGGTTATGCCATTTCTTCGGCTCCAGTGTCGATTGCCGTGGGACGCTTCCCGGTGAAAACCGTTGAGGAAGCCGAGGCTTCGGTGGATAAACTGATGCGCTATTTGACCGACGAAAAGGGCCAATGGTGCAACAATGCCCTCCTCGTTGCCGACCAGGGCGACAATGATATGCACATGTATCAGGCTGAAGGCATAGTTGATATACTCAAGCTTGCCGATATCAACTTGTCGCTCACCAAGCTCTATCCTGCCACCTATCCCCAGCAGGGCTCCTATGCTACCGATTTGCGTCAGCAGTGGATTAACAAGCTCAATGAGGGTTGCGTGTATATGTCATATATCGGTCACGGCGGCCCCACTTCTTTCGGCAAAGAAACGATATTGTGGGTAACTCCCAGCTCCAAGGCATTGAAAAACAAGCATCTGCCTTTTATGACACTTGCCACTTGCGATGCTGCGCCATTCGATAGCGACCACCGCGGAGTAGGTGAGGAGCTGTTTATGAATCCCGACGGTGGAATGATTGCCGGCATGATGTCAACACGTGTGGTTTTTGCCTCTGAAAACGATGACCTCAACCGCGCTATGGCTAATTACCTCTTCAATCTCGACGAGAATGGAAACCAGCGCACCATCGGCGAGGCTTATCGCATGGCTAAGAACTCTTTCCTCCCCAATGAAAACTACAACAAGCTCAATTTCATCCTCTTTGGCGACCCTGCTATGAAGCTCCACATGCCAAAGGAATTGATCAACATTAGCACCATCAATGGCTCTAAGCTCGTGCACTACAATGCCACCGTCAGCCCGCTGTCGAGCGTGAAGGTGACCGGCGATGTGCTTAATGCCGACGGCTCGGTCAACAAGTCATTCTCGGGCAAGGTGGATGTTACGCTCTACGACAAGAGCCGCTTCTACCGCTCTTTCTCGCAAAGCTCATCGAAGCCCGTGCGCGACAGCTACTATTCGCCCGACGTGCTTGCACGCACTCAGGCTACCGTTGCAAATGGCTCTTTTGCAGCTACGTTTGTGGTGCCAAAGCAGTGCCTCGCTCACGATGAAGCTGCTTTGATTAGTGCCATTGCAGTGTCCGACGATGCCAAAACTGTCGTAAACGGTTACACCGACCACATCATCATTTCGGCCTTCAATCCCGATGCCGCTATTGCCGACAATGAGGCACCTGTGATTGAGGCTATGTATCTCGATGATGCCGCCAACACCGGCATTGCCCGCACCGGCACTTCGGCTACGCTTTATGCCACCGTCACCGACGATGTGGCTATCAACTCCCGCTCGTTAGCCATTGGCAGCGACCTTGAGATTACGCTCGATGGTGGTGTACGCTCCTTGACTGAGGCTCGCAACACTGCCACCGTGTGCAACGAGGGCAAGAGCTTAATTGTGGAGCTACCTATCTCCGATCTCAGCTATGGCTCTCACACTCTCACCCTTGCTGCAAGCGATGCTGCCGGAAACCGCACTACGCGCACCATCGACTTTGTGGTGGAAAATTCAGCGAATGTTGCCGAAATCACTGCTGATGCTCTCGATGCACGCTCTGAGGTGGCGTTTGCCATTAGTCACACCCTTGGCGATGATGCCGTTGCCACTGTCACCGTCACCGACGCTATGCACCGCACCGTGTGGACCGCTACCACATCGGCTGCCGAGTGCAAGTGGAATCTCTCCGACCTCACGGGCGCTCGTGTAGCCCCGGGTCGCTACTCTTTCCACTGCACCGTGCGCAATGCCACAGGATATGCCGCATCGGCTCCTGCCACTCTCGTGGTGCTCGCTCCGGCTCAATGATTGGTTTTTGAAACATAATTCCTAAAAAATTTGATAGTAGGCTGCATCTTGTAGATAACTATAAGGTGCAGCCTCAATTGTTTTTTCACTGCTGTTGCACAATAAATTGCCACTTATTGAGTTATATTAATTGTAGCATTATAATTTTTTTTGAAGGATGAAACATATTCTTAGCACAATATTAGTGGCTATTATGCTCATTGGCAGTGCCTTAGAGCTGATGGCTCAAAAGAATGAGTTTAACCCCATTACCACCGGCGTAACCTCGCTCAGCATCGCTCCCGATGCCCGTGGTGCCTCAATGGGTGATATTGGTGCGGCTACCGAGCCCGATGAGAACTCGCAATACTGGAACCCGTCGAAGTATGCTTTTGCCTACAGCTCGGCAGGTGTGTCGCTCAGCTACACTCCGTGGCTCCGCAAGCTCGTCAACGACATTGCCTTGCTCAATGCTGCCGGTTATTGGAAACTTGGTAGCGGCGACAATCAGGCTGTCAGCTTCTCGCTGCGCTATTTCTCACTCGGTGAGGTGAATATGAACGACGGTGAAGGCAACGTGACCAACACTATCAATCCCTATGAGATGTCGTTCGACCTCGGCTACTCGCGCAAGCTCTCCGAGAGCTATTCGATGGGTGTGGCTTTGCGCTACATCTATTCTAATCTCGGTTTCAGCGACGCTTCGTCGAGCGAGACCACAAAGGGTGCTTCGGCTTTTGCTGCCGACATCTCGGGCTTCCTCACCACCTATCCCATCATTGGACGCAACGAATGTCAATGGTCGTTTGGCTGGAACATCTCAAATATCGGTTCTAAGGTTTCCTACAACGGAGGTAACGACCCTGCTTTCCTCCCCACCAACTTGAAGCTCGGAACCACTTTCACTTTCCCGCTTGCTGACTATCACAATCTGGCTCTCTCGCTCGACGTGAACAAGCTCCTTGTTCCCGCCCGTCCGCGCCAGTCGGACTATCTCACCGAAACCGGCGAGAACGACACCCAAGCCTATGAAGACGCCCTCCAGGAGTGGAAGGACACTTCTCCCATCTCGGGTATCTTCAAGTCGTTTACCGACGCTCCCGGTGGCGCAAAAGAGGAGCTGCGCGAAATCAACTATTCGATTGGCGCAGAGTACAACTACAATCAGCAATTCTTCCTCCGTGCAGGTTACTACCACGAGAATGAATATAAGGGTAATCGCCAGTATTTCGGCATCGGCGCCGGATTCTCGCTCAACGTGATTAAGCTCGACGCTGCCTACATGATTGCTACGGCGCAGAGCAGTCCGCTCGACCAGACTCTTCGCTTTACCCTTTCATTTGATATGAATGGTATTCGCGACCTCCTTGGCAAGAAGCGATAATTCTCCCAATTGTGCGGCATCACACCCGGTGTGCCGCCTTCTGTGTAATATTACATTTTAATACTCTGATTATGATACGCGTAGGAATGGGTTTCGACGTTCATCGCCTCGTTGAGGGTCGTGAATTGTGGATGGGTGGTATCAATATTCCCTATCATCTTGGATTGCTGGGTCACAGCGATGCCGATGTGGTGCTTCACGCATTGTGCGACGCCCTGCTTGGAGCCGCCGCTTTGCGCGACATAGGTTTCCACTTCCCCGACACCGACCCGCGCTACAAGGGTATCGACAGCAAAAAGCTCCTTGTTGAGACTATGCGCCTTGTGGCTGAGAAGGGCTACCGCTTCGGCAATGCCGACATCACCATCTGCGCCGAGCAACCCAAACTGAATCCTCACATTCCCGCTATGCAGCAGGCAATAGCACAATGCCTGCAGTGCGATGCCGATTGCGTGTCGATTAAAGCCACTACCACCGAAAAACTTGGCTTCACCGGCCGTGGCGAAGGCATTGCAGCCTATGCCACCGTGCTCATCGAGAAATAGCCACCAATAAGACTAATAAGACCCATTAGACCCATTAGACCAATTAGTCCTATAAGACCCATTAGTCCCATTTCTTCTCATCTGCTTAATCTCACTCTCGCAAGGCGCCTCACTTGGTCGATGGCGGCTGCTGCGAGATATATTGCCACTGTGAATGATATGTAGAAGACTGTGAACTCAAGCAGTGAGCTTTCAGCCCAGAAATGACGGGCGCAAGGGCGCACATATTCCACCCATATATAGGGATTCTTGTGCAGCAGATAAGCCGCAAATGCCCCCGAGGCGAGAAAATTCACCATTTTGCTCTTGAATTGCATTGTGGCAAATGCCACAAACAGCGCCACCGATGCAATTATCACCAATGGCTGGTTGTAGGCAAACGTGGTGAGGCTGTCGGCATACACTCCCATCACCGCTGTGAGCAGCGACGCCACAGCATAAGTTGAAAAGGCTGCATAGCGCAACCTCGCGTTGCCGCGCAGTTGCACATATTCGCCCAGATATCGCCCTATGAGATACATCATCACAAGTTGCATTATGGTGTAGCCGTTGGCGTTGAATCGTCCGCCTTGCAGCCAGCCTGCATACACATTCATCACCACTAATGCCACCAGCATCCACCCGAATTGCCGCTGCGAGAGCCCTTTCACTCCGGCATTGAGCAGCGGGCTGAGTATGAACAGCCCCAGATAGGCGGGCACATACCATAGGTCGGTGTGCGTGAACACGAGCCACGACTCGCACCATTTGCTCCAATCCCAGGCTCCACCTGCCGCCACGCGCATCAACATTATCACAGTGCAAATGCCCACACCATAAAACAGGCATTGCCCGGCAAAGCGCATGAAGCCCTTCAGCGTGAAGCGAATACCGAAATATCCCGAAATCAGCGTGAAGCAGTTCACACCGATGATGGTGAAAGCCTCCACTATCAGCCGCCACCAGTCGCGCATAGTCACGGCAGCAATGTCCATTGTGGGCTTGGGCAAGTCGAGTGCAGCTCCATCGAGGTGCACTCCAATCACCGCCATCATTGCCACTATTCGCAGCGCTTCAAGATTTGATTCTCGCTCTTTCATGTCATTTTCAGTATATAATATATATGTGTGTGGTTGCTTTAGCCTGTAACCGAATGTGTGCCGTCGAGGCGCTCTCATTCCATTAGTGCGAAATTGAAAAATGAATCCAATTCCCCTTTGACTGAAAACAAAAGAAGGATTCAACCCTCATTGTGGCTAAATCCTTCATAATGTGGAGCATAGCGGACTCGAACCGCTTACCTCAACACTGCCAGTGTTGCGCTCTACCAGATGAGCTAATACCCCTGTTGCTATTTGCATTGCAAATTTACAACTTTTTTCTCATTCCCCAAATTTTTTCCTCACTTTTCAGAAAAAAATTTTCCGCAAAAGATTCCAATGAAAGGTGTAACGCCTTTCGCCCATTCTCCCCTGCGGTAGATGGCTGTTTTTGCAAGCCACCCACCAGCATTTTTTACTGCGAAAAATACTGGTGGCGGTTGTGCCGGCGCTGTGTGTGCGACACATGGAGCCACAGCCCGCCTCGTTCGCAGATGGCTTGGTCCACATCAAGTTCCAGCCTTTGCAGCAAGGCATAAAGACGTCGGTTTTCGTTACGGCTTCCGGCGGTGATGTCGGCGGCTTCGCCTCGAAGGTGTTGGCTTGTGGCAGCTCCGCCCACTTTGCGGTTGAGCTCGGCTGAGCGGTAGCCGCTATTCACTTTGACGGGTTTTCCCCACGATTCGCGCAGAGGGTCGAGCACTGCTTCCACCAGTTTTTCAAGAGCCACACGAGCCTCTTTGGGCGGCACATTGTCAATTCGGTGGCTTTGGGCAGTTGCCGATGCCGTGAGTTCGGCTATTGAGAAGTGTTTCATAGTTCACCTCCTTTCTCGTGTCGCTCGGCAAGCAGCTTTTCCCAGTCGCCTTTCCCCACGTCTTTGATTATTCGCAGCAGTGTGCGGGCTGCCTCATCGGCTTCGGCTTGCTCCTTTTCGCTCGCCTTCTCATAGATGCTTTTCACCTCGATTATGGCAATGCAAATCGCCCCGAGCAGCGTGAAAGCCGGCAGCATGGGCAATTCAGCCACCCCGGTAAGCCTAAGATATGCCACTGCTGCCATCTGCATCAGGTCGATTACCGAGAGGGCAAACAGCGCGTTGTAGTAGCGGCACAGCTTATCCACCGTGCGGCGCAATGCCTTGCTGCGGCGTGCCTCACCGCGTGCTCGTGCCTTGCGCAAGCCACTCACAAGGTCGGCAATCACTGCCAGTAGCACCATCACATACTCGCCGAGCATTAGCAAAAGCACCGGCATCAATTCAAGTTGGTAAAAATTCGTGTTTCCCATAGTATCGTTTTTTTGTGCAAAATTATAATGCATAAATATTGAATATGCAACAAAAAGTAATTATTCCGGCATAAATTATGACATTCTTTTGGTGAATTGAAAAAAAATGTTGAAATTTGTGACTTGAAAAATCAATAAAGAATCACATATCTCAAAAATGAAAAAAACACTTATTTCAGTTATTGCCGCTTTGGCATGTGCAGTGAGTGCCTATGCCGTGCCGGCAGCCCCGGGATTCACCACCGTCACTCAGCCCGATGGCTCGAAGGTGACACTCCAGCTTGTTGGTGATGAGTTTCTCAACTATCAGCTCACATCCGATGGTTACACCATCACTCAAACTGCCGACGGTTTCTATGTGTATATGCAGAAGTCGGGCAACGCACTCGTTGCTACCGACGTTGTAGCTCACGATGCCGATTCGCGCACGCCTCAAGAGCTTGAACTCTTGCAGTCGCTTCCCAAGCGTCTCGTTGCCGAAAATGCTGTGGAGAAAGCCGCTGCCTCGCGTCAGGAGTTTGGCTCCATGATGAAGTCTCACACCAATTCGGTTGCGCCAAAGGCTGCCGAGTACGACTACAACAATTTCCGTGGTCTCGTGATTCTCGCCCAATACAGCGACCTCGCTTTCTCGCGCGACGATGCCAATGCCGTGTTTACCGACCTGGTGACTAAGGATAACTACCAAGGCGTTCCTGCAGCCTCCAATCCCGATAACATTGAGCCCTACACCGGCAGTGTGCGCGACTATTTCTACGACAACTCTCTCGGCAAATTCTCGCCGCAATTCGACGTCGTGGGCCCGGTGACTATAAATTATTCCAAGACGTATATCAAGCAGACCGATTATGCACAGACTGTGGTCGGCGCTGTGATTGATGCTGCTAATGATCTTGTGGATTTCAGCCAGTATGACAGCAATGGTGACGGAACTGTGGATATGTTCTACATCATCTTCGCCGGTTATGGCTCCAACTTTGGCGGAAACAACCAAAACTATGTGTGGCCTCACGCATGGTCGGTTTCCAAGTATGTCGATGGCGTATATACGGGGCGTTATGCTTGCTCCACCGAGTTCTATGGTTATGAGCCTAATGGCGTAATCGACGGTATCGGCACCATCTGCCACGAGTTCAGCCACGTCCTCGGTCTTATGGATGAGTACGACACCGACTACTCGGGTGGCGGTGGACAAAGCCATGACCCAGGTGATTGGTCGGTTATGGCTGGCGGTAGCTACAACAACAAGGGTCGCACTCCGGTGGGATATTCTGCCCTTGAACGCATGCAAGCCGGCTTCTCGCTGCCTACTCTTATCTCCGAAGTCGGTGACTACTCGCTCAATCCTATTGCCGATGCCGGTGAGTGTTATCGCATCGAGTCGGCGGTGAAGAATGAGTTCTTCCTCTTTGAAAACCGTCGTCGCACAGCCAAATGGGATAAATACTTGCCGGGCGATGGAATGCTCGTGTTCCGTGTTGATTCCACTTCCACTTATCCCTGGAGCAGCAACACTATCAACTCCAACCCGTCGCACAACTACTACGAGCTGGTGCGTGCAAATCCCACTCCCGGCTACGACTCCGACGGCGATCCATTCCCCGGAAGGGGTAACGTGACTTTGCTCACCAACACCACTTCGCCTGCCAATCTCCTCTCCTGGAGCGGCAAGCCCACTCCGTTCACTCTTAGCAACATCAGCGAAGATGCCGATGGCATAGTGAGCTTTAAGGTCGAAAACGACTTCTCGGGCGGCGTGACCGAAACATTCGATAACATGCCCGTCACCACCATCGATGCAACTCGCGAGGGCCTTTATGCCGATTGGACTCTCTCTAACGCTCAAATCGATGATTTCGGCTTCGATAAGAGCAATGGAACCCGCTCCCTTAAAATCAGGCGTAATGGAAACGTGATTATTGGCACCGTACATGCCCGCCGCATCGATGGCTTGGACATGAAGGTGTGGAACCCGTCTCTCTCGGCAAAGGTGCAACTTTCGGTGATGGTTTCTACCGACGATGGTATCACTTGGACCGAAATTTACGGTAACAACAAGTCGCAGCGCACCACCATCGAAGCTCAATCCAAGAATGCACTGGTGAAATATAGCTGCAACGCACCCGAGCAGGCAATGTTTAAGATTTCAAGCAATGTAAACTGCTACATCGACGATGTTACTCTCTACTTCAACGACCCCAACGGCATCGAAATCAATGCTGTGGAGGCGGTTAAGTCGTCGGTTGAGGCTCCACTCAAGGTGGCTAAACAGGGCTACGAAATCACCGTCAGCTCGGCTTCCGATGAGGTTATCGAGGTTTATAACGCTGCCGGAGTGCTCGTGGCTCGCAGCACCGATGCCACCATCGCACTTCCGGGTCGTGGCTTCTACATCGTACGCCAAGGCTCTGCCTCAGCAAAAATTTCACTCTGACGCTTTTCAGCCAACCCAATACACAAAGGAGCATCCATCAGGTTGCTCCTTTTTTGCCTTTTTGCTATTAAAAATGGCTGATTTGCTTGCAATTACTGCATTATTGCAGTAATTTTGCAGCGATTTTCAAAAAAATAACATCACAAAAATGAAAAATTACAGTAAGCACGTCTATGTTGCACTTCTCGCGATTATGTCGCTGTGCCTCTTGATGGACTACATTCCGGGTGCCGAATTTCTCGGTAGCTGGGTCACTCCTCCGGTGGCACTCTTTTTGGGCTTGGTCTTCGCCCTCACTCTCGGGCAGCCCTTCCCTAAGTTTAACAAAAAAGCATCGAAGATGCTCCTCCAATACTCGGTGGTGGGATTAGGTTTCGGAATGAATCTCCAGAAGTCGCTCCAGTCGGGAGCCGAAGGAATGGCATTCACCATCATTTCGGTGGTAGGCACAATGATTATCGGATGGATAATCGGCAGAAAGCTCCTCAAGGTCGATCGCATCACTTCCTATCTCATCAGCTCGGGAACTGCCATTTGTGGCGGAAGCGCCATTGCTGCCGTAGGTCCTGTGGTGAAGGCGAAAGATGCCGAAATGTCGGTGTCGCTTGGCACAATCTTCATTCTCAATGCAATAGCCTTGTTCATTTTCCCGCCTATCGGTGAGGCTCTGGGCATGTCTCAACAGCAATTTGGCACTTGGGCGGCAATTGCCATTCACGACACCAGCTCGGTGGTAGGTGCCGGTCAGGCTTATGGCGAGGAAGCTCTGCAGATTGCCACCACCATTAAGCTCACACGCGCCTTGTGGATTATTCCGCTTGCGCTCGTCAGCTCGCTCATCTTCAAGAGCAAAGGTCAGCGCATCAGCATCCCATGGTTCATCTTCTTCTTTGTGCTTGCAATGGTGTTCAACACCTATGTGCTCGAGCCTACGGCAATGGGTAGCGCAATAGGCAGCTTCATCAATGGCATTGCACGCAAGTCGCTCACCGTCACCCTCTTCTTCATCGGAGCATCACTCTCGCTCGATTTGCTCAAGACGGTAGGCGTGAAGCCGCTCATTCAGGGCGTGCTGTTGTGGATAGTGATAAGCCTCAGCACCGTAGCCTATATCTACTGCTTCTAAGCATACGGCGGCGTAGAAATCCATAAAAATGGGGTGAGCCACACCGGTTGGCTCACCCCATTTTATATTTTCTTATTGCATGAAGCCTATGCTGTCATGCCGAAATTTGCTGTGTCATTCGCGCGGAAGCACATTCACGCGCAGTGCCTCATAGGCACGCTCGGCTTTCTTGCGGGCTGCCTCCACGCTATCGTCGGTAGCGAGAATTACGCCCATGCGGCGGTGTCCCACCACTTCGGGCTTGCCGAAGATGCGCATTTGTGTGCCCGGCTCGGCGAGAACTGCCTCAAGATTATCCATCTCAATGCGGTTGGTGTCGCCTTCAACCACCACGGCACGCGATGCCGAGGGACCGTAGAAGCGTATTGCCGGAACCGGAAGTCCCAGCAAGGCGCGTGCATGCAGTGCAAATTCGCTCATATCCTGCGAAATCATTGTCACCATGCCGGTGTCGTGCGGTCGCGGCGATACTTCGCTGAAAATCACATCATCGCCCTTGATAAACATCTCCACGCCGAAGATGCCATATCCGCCGAGTGCGTCGGTCACCTTCTTGGCTATTTCTTGTGCCTTCGCTTTTGCGGCAGGCGTCATTGCCTGTGGCTGCCACGAGTAGCGGTAGTCGCCATCTATCTGTATGTGACCTATCGGTTCGCAAAATTCTGTGCCGCTCACGCTGCGCACGGTGAGGAGCGTAATCTCATAGTCGAAATCTACAAAGCCTTCTACAATCACGCGGCCGGCTCCGGCGCGGCCTCCCTCCTGGGCAATGTGCCACGAGCGGTCGATGTCATCGGTGCTGCGCACCACGCTCTGTCCGTGTCCCGATGAGCTCATGATTGGCTTCACCACACAGGGCACTCCCACGGTGGCTACTGCCTCACGAAATTCCTCCTCGGTTGAGGCAAACACATAGCGCGAAGTGGTGATGCCAAGCTCCTCGGCAGCAAGTCGGCGTATGCCCTCACGGTTCATTGTGAGCAATGCTGCATGAGCTGTGGGTGTCACGTTGTAGCCCTCTTTCTCAAGCTCCACGAGGGTGGGGGTGGCTATTGCCTCCACTTCGGGAATGATGTGGTCGGGGCGTTCAAGCTCAATGATTTCACGCAATTTTGCGCCATCGAGCATGTTAAACACATGGCAGCGGTGAGCCACCTGCATGGCTGGCGCTCCGGCATACTTGTCGCATGCCACCACTTCCACGCCCAGGCGCATCAGCTCTATGGCAACTTCCTTGCCAAGTTCTCCACTTCCAAGTAACAGTGCTTTTCTACCCACCCGGGTAGTTACGGAACCAATCTTTGTCATATATATGTTTTTTTGGTTAGTTTTGGTTTTTCTGTTGCAAAGATAGTTATTTTCAGCGGGATTTTTTTATCTTTGCACCAAGATTAACATAACTGGAATTAAAACAATAATTTTCCCCTCTTTATGGAACAAAAAGAATATCTGAAAGACTCCGTGTCGAAGGTGATTGGTGTGATTGGTGGTGTGAGCTGGGCTTCGAGCGACACCTACTATCGCCGTATGAACGAAATAATGCGCGACCGTTTCGGCTCGCTCTATTCTGCCAACTTCCTCATGTACTCCATTCCGTTCCACTCCTTTGCCGAGCAGGAACGCCAGGCGGCAAAGGGCGACTGGTCGATGATGACGGCTATGATTGTCGATGCCGCTGAGCGCCTTAAGGCAGGTGGTGCCGATTTCATCGTCATTGCTTCAAACACTCTCAACTCTCTTGCAGGTGTAATTGAGGAGCAAGTGGGCATCCATGTGCTCAACATCATCGATGCCGTTGGTCGCGAAATCGCCAAGAAGGGGCTTCACAAGGTGATTCTTCTTGGCACTAAGCACACTATGGAAGACGGCTTCTACAAGAACAAACTCGAAGAAAAATATGGCTTGGAGGTGCTTATCCCCACTCTTGAGGAGCGCGACTACATCAACAATGTGATTTTCGATGAGCTTTGCAACGACATCATAGTGAACCATTCGCGCGAGGGCTACAAGCGCATCATCAATCGTCTCGTGCGTGAAGGTGGTGAGGGTGTGATTCTTGGCTGCACCGAGATTCCGTTGCTCGTCACTCAGAAGGATTTGGGAATCCCCACTTTCGACTCTGCCGAAATCCACTCAGTGGCTGCCATCGACTATGCCACCGAGGGCGCCAACAGCATCCGCAACCTCTACTAACCCCCCCATTAGTGCACGTTTCATAATCGAAGATTCTACAAGGCTCTCGTTATTATTGAAAAAGAAAAGCCTCGGCAAGTGGTTGTCAGCCATGCTTGCCGGGGCTTTTTGTTATGTTAGATTGTGAGTCGGTCGGGGATTAGAGGGCGATTTTACGGGTGGCGGTGCCTTGACGCACCATATAGAAGCCACGGCCCGGAAGGGCGATTGTGGCAGTGCCGGCAGCACTGCGTGCTACAAGCAGTCCGGCTGCGTCGTAAACCTCAATAGCCTCCTTGCCTGCCGATGTCACGGTGATGCAATTGCCATTTGTCGCAACATTGAACGGCGCTTTATCAGCCACTTTCACTGTCTCCACGTCGGAGAGTCCATCGGGGTCGTTGTAGTTGATTGCTACGTCGTCGATGTAGCAGGTCTTGTTGGTTTCAATCTTAAACATTGCCTTGCCCGGAGCATCTACTGCCCATGTGAAGATTATACCCTTTGAACCGGCGTTGACTTGAACCGGTGTGGTGGAGCCTCGTGGGAAGATTTCATTCCAAGTGGCTCCGTCGTCGGTCGATACCGACATGATGATGGTTGCTTTGCCACTCATCGACGGGTACCACACTGCCACCTCGATTTCCTCAATCAGCTCGGCTTCGACGGTGCTGATGGTCACTTCGCTTGCCGATGTCAATTTCACTGATTTCTCTCCGTTGCCCTTTGTGGAGCCATAAGAGCCTACGGTAGCGTTGTCGAACGTCCAGGTCGAATATACGCCTTCAGCTTGTTCCACTCCGTTTTCCATATTCTCAAAGTCTTCTACAGCAGAGCCAAAGTTGTCTTCGCTCACTTTGAAGTGAATTACGCCATCGCTGTCGCATGTGATGCCCGAGAGCGCCAGGTCGGTCTTCTTGCCCGACCATGAGAGAAGGTTGGCGGGTTTTGTGGAGTTGGTGAGTTTTGTCACATTGCCTGTTCCGGGGAATGGGTCGCCTGCCGACGAGGTCATGTCGCTCTTGGGAGTGGCACGGAGCACCTCATAGTAGTTATGTGAAGGTCGGCAGTTCACGGTGTTGTTCGACCACGGTGCTGTCGATGTTGAATCCACGCGATAAGCAAGCATTCCCTCACCGGGAAGATACGTGTCCCACTTGGTTGATTTGCTTCGGTTCTCAAAGAGGAAATATTCTTTTTTGACTGCCGAATTAATGCGGAACGACTCATTGGTTTCGTGGGTTACATTGAGTGTGTAGTCGCCCGGCTCTTCGATTTCCACCGGCATGGCAAAGCCTGCCTGCATGCGCTGCAGTGCTGAGTAGGATGCCGGAGTACGAGCATAGTTGAAGTCGGTTCCACTTGCCATCACCGACCAGTTATCCGGGTCGAAGCTCTGACCTCCACTACCCGAGTAGTCAGTGTCGTATTCGTCCATCAGTCCAAGCACGTGGCTGAACTCGTGGACTATTGTTCCGATTCCGTCGATTGTGTTGACGTAGTTTTCCCAGCCGTAATATTCGGTCGAGCAGGCATAGCGTGATGTCTGCACTCCATCTACCATTTGGTAATTATAGCTTGCGTGTGGCCACAGGTAGCTTGAGTTGTTGCCACCGTAGCTCGATGAGAAGCCGGCGAAGATTACGTAGAACATATCCACATATCCGTCACCATCGTTGTCATACTGGCTGAAATCCACTATGGGATCGGCTGCTTGAATCACTTTCTTCATGAGAGCATAGGCATTGCTTGTGGCTTGTGGGTAGGTCTTGCCCACATCAACTTGCACCGGGCCATATACATCAAATTCGGGGTCGAATTTGCCCATAGAGTTGTCGTAGAAATAGTCGCGCACACTGCCGGTGTAGGGAGTGATGTTGTCGGGATTATCCACTGCCGGCAGACCTGCATAGTTGCTCTGGGTAATCATGTCGGTGAAGATGTCTTTGGCATCTTCGCGCGAGAATGAGAGATTGTTGAACTCCACAAGAATCACAAGTCCGCGGAAGTTGTTATAGTCGTAATTGGCACCTTTTGTGGTCGCACCAAGAGGCTTTGCGCAGAGAGCCTTCGTAGTTTCGGCGCGCTTTACCTTGGCATCGCTGATAGCGCTCTCCGATACCAGACGCTTTGACAGCGACTGGAGCAGCTGCATCTCCTGAGCAGTGCGGTTGGCAGCGTCGTGAGCTACAACGTCGGTTTTCACAATCGAGCCATTCACCTTCTGCACATACACGAAGTAGCCCGCATCGTTGCGCTCCACGGTGTAGCCGTCGGCAGTGGTGGTGTAGTGGAAATACTCATCACCAATCTGCTGAATGGTAATTGGTGAGCCGTCGGGCTGATTTATGGTGATCAGCCCTTTGTGTGCCGGTATTGCGAAAGCGCTGATAGCGCAAGCCACTCCGGCAAACAGTGTCAAAAGTGTTTTCTTCATATCTTTGCGTTTGTAATTTGTTGCAGTTTATAATAATTAACTTACAAATTTCAATATTTTTTTTGAAAAAACCAAGCACTTGCGCTGATTTGTGATTTATTAACGCTGCATTTTGCTCATTTTGCCGATTAAAGGATTTGTGGAGGTGTTGCCGGCGCGTGTGTGCTCTTTATGCGCCATTCGCGCGGATATAGGTTGTTGGCGCGGTTGCCAAGGTTTTTCACGAAGCCCAGCACCATGCCACGGTAGCTCACAGCCACTATTCCGCGAGGTATGGCATTGTGGGTGAGTGTGATGCTCTCGCCTCGCAAGTAGGCAATGGCGGTGGGGTAGTCGAGCTCAACCCGTGCAAATGCCTCACCGTTGAGTGCTGTGGATAGGGCGAGCGACTGTGCCGGCACTGCATCGTGCCCCTTGATTGTTGCCACCTCCACTCCGGCATGAAGCACGCGCACTGCCGAGCGAAGCATGGCAATTTCGCCGGCAAAGGCTTGTGGTGTGGCAGTGATTGAGCCTTCGGCATCGGCTGTGAGAATGAAGTCGCCGCAGAGCCACTTTTGTGCCTCGGCTGGAATGGCAGCAACGCTTGCCTTGCCTTGATTTCCTTTCAGCTTCTTTTTGCCACCCTGGTTGCCCTTTTTGCCTGAGGCGGTGGCTTCGGCGTGAGGCTCGTCGCCCGGTTTGCGTAGCACAGCCACAAAGAGACCTTCGCCGCGTGTGCGGTGGGGCATGAAGCGGTAGCAGTGGGCGTCGGTGCCTATTGCCGGGTGTACACGCCACTCCTCGGGGAAGTGCATATCAATGCTTTCGGCGCCATATTCAGCCATGATATGTTCCACCATAGCCTCGTCTTCGGTGCGGTTGTAGGTGCAGGTGCTATATATGAAGATGCCTCCGGGGCGCAGTGCGTGCCAAATGTTGCCGATGATTTCGCGCTGGCGCTCGGCACACTGCTCTACAAGTCGGGGTGTCCATTGTGCCACTGCTTCGGCATCTTTGCGAAACATTCCCTCGCCGCTGCAAGGCACATCGGCAGCCACCACGTCGAAGAAGTGGGTGAGCGTGCCGAGACGGTCGCTTGAATCGCTCGTAACCACACAGTTAGGGTTTCCCCATTTCACCACGTTCTCAAGCAGCACGCGGGCGCGGTCGGGCATAATCTCGTTGGTCACCATGAGCGAGCCTTCGGGCAGAGCGTTGATGGCTGCCGTGGTCTTTCCGCCGGGAGCGGCACAGAGGTCGAGATAGCGCACGGGCGAGGTCACCAGTTGTCCGACGATGTGCTCGATAATCATCGATGAGGCATCTTGCACATAGTAGGCACCGGCGTGAAGCAGAGGGTCGAATGTGAACGGTTGCCTCTCGTCGAGGTAGAAGCCGTGGCTACACCACGGCACCCTCTCCCCGTGGCTGC
>JBJFEF010000019.1:0-6759 GCA_051890435.1 Muribaculaceae bacterium | reverse complement strand
GTGGCATTCTCGGCAGGCGCGGTGTGGCTATCGGTTGCATGAGTGGGGCATTTTGCTCCATTGATGCGCACAGCCACCGATGGCTCAGTGGTCTCTATGGCGTGAAACAGTGCTTCAGCCTCATCGTGAGGCAGAAGTGCTGTTATTTGTGCCTTGAAATCGGGTGATAATGTCATTCTATTTTGTGATAATTATGAAACAAATGGTGAGCAACACTGCAAACAGCAGCATGTTGCATGCGGTAGCTCCGAGCAGTGGGTTGAGTGCAGCTCCGTTGCGCTGTCTCAGCTTGTTCCATAGCACGGTGTGAAGCACAAGATAGAGCGCCGGAACGATTAGTGCCCACATGGGAGCGGCAAGCCACAGCGGCGCAAGCAGCGATATTCCCACATAGCCATTGATGAGATAGGCGGCGGCCGCCACTTTGCGGCCGAAAATCACCACCGTGGTGTGCTTGTTGGCTTCGCGGTCGTCGTCAACGTCGCGATAGTTGTTCACAAGCAGCACATTCACGCCCATCAGTCCTATGGTTGCCGATGCGAGCATGGTGAGTGGGTCGAAGTGCCCGGCTTGCAGATAGAAGGTGAGGTTTACCGGCACAAGTCCGAAAAACACCAGCACCGCCACATCGCCCAGTCCGTGGTAGGATAGGGGATAAGGTCCTGCACTATAAGCAAATGCAAAGATGGCGATGAGGATTCCCACAGGTATCATCCACCAGCCTCCAAATGGAATGAGGCAACAACCCACGGTGCACGCCACTGCCAGCGTGCCGATGGTGGCGCGTAGCAGTTGCTTGGGGGTGATGTCGCCCTCGGTGACGCCACGGCGTGGTCCCACACGTCCCTTTTTGTCGGAGCCTCGAAGGAAGTCGTAGTATTCGTTGGCAAAGTTGGAAACCACCTGTGCGAGCACGGCAAAGGCGAAGCAAAGCAGTGCCGGCACCCAGGCAAAACGGTGGAACAGCACCGCAAATCCCGATGCCATTATCACGCCCGCCACCGAAACGGGCAGTGTGCGCAGCCTGGCGCACTCAATCCATATCTTTATCTTAGTCATAATCATTTCATATCATCGATGCCGAAGCAGTGCTTCACTGCCGTGCGTATGCGCAAGGCGTCGTTGCCGTCCTCCTTCAGCAGATTGAGCACAAACTCTATGTAGTCGTCCTTTGAGTGGAAATTGCATTGGCGTGCCACGCCGCTCTCGCCGAGCATCGACTTCTCGTTGAACACCTTCAGCACGCCGGCATAGTCGTTGCCGCGCACATATTCGTGAAACTTCCGGCATATTTCCTCATACATCCCGCGGGGGTCAATCTCGTTGACCAGGTCGGTCATGTGATCTTCGAGTGCCGATATGTTCTGGAAGCGGCGGTCGATGCGCACCTCCACTTTGCGCTTCACGCGGTGGCGCACGTGCTGCAATGCCTGCTGCTTGAGCTGCTGCCTGAACATTGCTATCACCGCATCACGCACGGCAAAATACACAGTGTCGGGATTGCGCTTGCGGCGCACTGCCACCGTGCGTATGATGCCTTCGAGCATGAATATGTTCTCAATTTCAGCCACATTGGGCACAAATATGTTTTTCTCGCGCAGATATTGCACTTCCTTGTCCTCGCGACGGTCGCGATCGACGATGCCGTGGCTGTCGAGGTGGTGAAATGAGCGCAAATCATTGAATGAGCGTGTCGATTCTATCACCTTGTTGCAGCTGCCCAGTGGCTTCACAGTGTATTCGGTGAAGATGAGCGGATAGAAGCGCGAATCGAGGCTGTGGGTTTCGTCGCCTTCCACAAAGAGCACCGGCTTGCGGCTGCCGAGGAGGTCGAGCACGAGCTGGTCGCTAAATTCGGTTGACATCTTATCGACCACCTCATAGTCCCACGCTCCCGCCACTGCATCGAAGTTGCGCACCCACACGCACACATTGTCGATTCTCGACGAGGCAAACTCCACATCGTGCGTGTTATACACAAAGGTGCAGTCGGTTCGCATCGATTCAATCACGTTCCACAGCGCTTGCATGATGGAGTGATGCAGAAACGACTCCGGGTCATCAACAAATATCACCGCATTCTGTGGCGCATAGAGCACGGCGCCTATATAGTAGAGCACTGCCTTCTCGCCGTCGGAGAGGCGCAGAGCGGCAAATGGCTCGTCGCCCGAGTCGTTGGAGAATAGCAGGCGGCCGCTTTCGCGCAGCAGGTGGTTCTTGGGGAATACCTCCTCCCATCGTCGTGCCACCACATCGAGCTTGGTGCGAGGCATTGTGGCTTTGTCGCCGGCAAGCACCACGCTCTTGTAGCGTAGCATGTCGATAAACTCATCGTGTAGCAGGATGAACATCAAGCGGTCAAACTCAGTCGGGGCATCGTCGCGCATAAAGTGCGACAGTGTGGATTTCTCGTCGTAGAGCTTGTCGATTGAGCCGGGCATTGAGCTGCGCTCGGGGCGAGGGAAAATGGCCTTCAGTGCCGATATTGCAAATGCCTTCTCTCCACACCACTGCATCAGCGTGCGGCTGAAGCGCGTCTTTCCGGCACCGTTGGCACCAATCACAGTCACCTGGTGCACATCGTGCAGCACCGTTGCATCGCTGCCGTCGATTCGTTTGGGTAGTTGAATATCCATAGTATAAATCTTTTCCCCAAAATTACTACTTTTTCCCGAATATTGCAACAGTTGTATGCCCGTAGCCTTGTGCGGCTGCGGTGATTTGTGCAACAATTGCAGCGATTTCAACCACATCGGCTGCCAATAATGCTAAAATGGCGTGGATTGCAAGCTGCCGAGGTGCCCTCAGCTATGTTAAATGACTATAAATGGCGGCATATTGAGCCTTATCGGCGGATTAATGCTTTGTATTTGTGAGATAAATATTAATTTTGCAGCAGTTTGGCAATTAGCACTGTTTCAAGCCTCCTGATATATTAAAAAATAGATTAATGTGTCAAAAGGCGTAAAAATTTGCCCCTAACGGTGTGTATTACCAAATTTTGTTACTAAATTTGCAATTTAATTACGAGAATATTATTTTGTTTTACATAATGAATAGGAAATTTCTTATATATCTGATTGCCGCGTTCCTTGTGACCTCGGTGGCTGTGTCGTGTAACACTGATAGCGATTTGGAAACCGAGCCCTACGTCCCTTCGTCGAATGTGGCTATCACTTCATTTTCGCTTGGCGCTAATTCAAAGATACTTGCCAACCTCGACTCGGTGCATTTCACCATCGACCTTGAGCGGGCTCTCATCTACAATGCCGACTCGCTGCCTAAGGGCACCGATGTGTCGCGCATGCTCGTTACTCTCCAGTCGGGAGGCGCCAATGTGGAAATCAATGTGAAAAACGGCACCCGACTCAGTGCCGACACCACTTTCACCTACAGCAACACCGACAGCATCGACTTCACCGGCGATGTGCATGTGATTGTCACTGCCGGCGATGAGGTGACCAAGCGCATCTACACCGTGAAGGTGAATGTGCACGAAATGCTCCCCGACTCGCTCTATTGGAACCGACTCGCTCGCCGCGACCTGCCTTCTCTTGGCGGACGTGTTGCCGAGCAGCGCACCGTGAAATACAAGGGCAGCGCCTATTGCCTCATGAACGAGGGCGACGGCTTCACCCTTGCCACTATCGACAATCCAGGCAACAACGTGTGGACCAAGCAGCAGCTTGCACTGCCGTTTGTGCCCGATGTACGCTCGCTCACCGCTACCGACGATGCCGCTTACATCCTCGATGCCGAGGGTAACCTCTATGCAAGCTACGACCTCATTGCTTGGCAGCCTTGCGGAGTGGTGTGGAAGTCGATTAGCGGAGCTTATCTCGACAAGGTGCTCGGCGTGGCTGCTGATGGCGGCGTGCTCAAGCACACGGCTTATCCGGCTATCGCAGGCGTTGAGCTTGAGGCTGTAGAGAAGGGCTTCCCCGTGGCTGAGACAAGCGATATGATCGTTATCGACTCGCAGTGGAACGTAAAGCCCATAGGAATTATCACCGGCGGAACCGATGCCGACGGCAACGTAACCGGTGCCACTTGGGGCTTCGACGGCGCACGTTGGGCTTGTGTGAGCGACTTCTCCATTCCCCCTCACAGCGGCATGGTGATGGTGCCCTACACCACATTTGAAGTGGGTGCCGACTGGAAGGCTCGCGAATATCCCACACTCCTGGCTTTTGGCGGTCGTCTCCCCGACGGCAGCAACGACAACACGTTGTATATCTCGCGCGACAATGGCGTGAACTGGAACCGCGGCGACTCGCTGTTGCAGCTCCCCGACTACATAGAGAAGGTGACAAATGCCGATGCAGTGGTGTTCACATCGCACCTGAGCGTGGATTCGCGCTCGGCAGCCGATGAGTGGACCTATATGCCCTCGGTGAAGCTCCCGGCATGGTATCATGTGGTGACCGGCGTGCCCGCATCGCGTGCCACTGAGGCTGTTACCGAGTGGGATTGCCCATATATCTATGTGTTTGGCGGAGTGTCGGCAACCGGAGAGCTGAGCAACAACATCTGGCGTGGAGTAATCAACCGCTTGAGCTTCAAGCCTATATACTAACCGATTGCAAGCATGAAGCGCGCATTTGCCATATTGATGATGATAGTCTCGTTCGCTGTGGGTTCCATGGCGCAGGACTATCGTTTTGAGATTGGTGCAGCGCTCGGCACAAGCGGCTACCTTGGCGATGTGAACCGTGGCAACTTCCTGCGCAACCCCGGAGTGAGCGGCGGTGCAGTGTTCCGCTACATCAGGGATTATCGCTGGGCATTCAAGGGCAGCCTTAATGTAGCCACCATCAGCGGGAACTCCGGTGCCGAGAAGTCGGTGTTTGTAGATAATCGTACCTACGAATTCAAATCTACACTTTTCGACCTCGGCGGTCAAGCCGAATTTAACTTTTTCAATTTCGGCATAGGCTCGAAATATAAGAATTTGAAACGATTGACGCCCTATCTCACCCTTGGAGTGGGAGTGACCATGGCATCGTGCAGCGGCAGCACAGCCGTAGCAATGAATTTGCCCATGGGCGTGGGTGTGAAATATAAACTGAAGGAACGCTTGAACCTGGGTGCAGAGTTCACCATGCGCAAGTGTTTCGGTGACAAAATCGACGGACTGAGCGACCTCAACGGCATTAAAAGCTCATTTGCCAAGAATACCGACTGGTATTCGCTCATACAGGTGAGTGTGACCTATGAGTTTGGGAAGCGATGTCGCGTGTGTCACTATGTGGATTAATTGTAGTTGAATTGATTGAAGCAACGAAGAGAGACAATTATGTCGTCACTGATTGAACAAATTGATAAGTCGCGCCTCCCCCGCCACGTTGCGGTGATAATGGATGGCAATGGTCGCTGGGCTAAGCAGCGCAATCTTCCACGCTCGCAAGGGCACGTGGAGGGAGTGAACACTGTGCGCAAAATCACCGAAATAGCCTCGGAGGTGGGTGTGGGCTTTCTCACACTCTACACGTTCTCTACCGAGAACTGGAACCGCCCAAAGGATGAGGTGGATGCTCTCATGAACCTCATTGTGGTGGCTATTGAGCGCGAAACCCCCGACTTGATTAAGAACAACGTGCGCCTCACAATGATTGGCGACATTGAGCGTATGCCCGAATTTGCCCGCACGCGACTGCAGAAGTGTATGGACGACACCTCGCACTGCTGCGGCCTTACACTCAATCTCGCTTTGAGCTATTCATCGAAGTGGGAGATTCTTGAGGGCGTGAAGAGCATTGCTCGAAAGGCTAAAGCCGGTGAAATCGATATCGACGACATCGACGACGCCATGTTCAGCGCAAGCCTCACCACGCGCGACATCCCCGACCCCGACTTGCTCATCCGCACTGCAGGCGACTTGCGCATCAGCAACTTCCTGTTGTGGCAGATTGCCTACTCCGAGCTTTATTTCACCGATATCTACTGGCCCGATTTCACCAAGGACGACTTCTGCCGTGCTATCCTCGACTATCAGCACCGCGAGCGCCGCTTCGGAAAGACCAGCGAGCAGGTGGAGAGCGAGAAGGCTTAAGCCAATGGCTGAAAAAAACTACTTTGAAATATAGATACTTATTCTTTTATACTGATATAAAAACATTTTCACGATGAGATTGAAGCTCCTCACAATGGTGGTTACATTCATGGCGATGGCTTTTTCAGCCACTGCCCAGGTAACCAACGACACTATCTATAACCCGAAAGTAATCTTCTCGGGTATGCCTCAGAAATATGAAATTGCCGGAATCAAAGTCACCGGCGTGGATAACTATGAGGATTATATCATCATTGGCTACTCCGGACTGTCGGTGGGACAGAAAGTGGAGATTCCGGGTGATGACATCAAGATGGCGGCAAAGCGATTCTGGCGCCAGCAGCTCTTCTCCTCGGTGAAAATCAAGGTGGAGAAAATTTGTGGCGACAAGGCATGGCTCGAAATCGAGCTCCGACAGCAGCCCCGCATCTCCGAAATCAACTACATTGGCATGAAGAAGGGCGAGCGCGAAGACATCCAGTTGCGTCTCGGTCTCACCAAGGGTAACCAGATTACGCCCAACATTGCTGCACGCGCACGCCAGATTATCGAGAAATACTACGACGGCAAGGGCTTCAAGAATGCCACCGTGCGTGTTGATCAGCGCGAAGACCTCAGCAAGAAGAATGAGGTGATTGTGGATATCGTGGTGGATAAGCACGACAAGGTGAAGGTGCACAAAATCTACATCGACGGTAACAAGGTGC
>JBJFEF010000018.1:0-3223 GCA_051890435.1 Muribaculaceae bacterium | reverse complement strand
GGTGCCGACTTCATCAAGACTTCTACCGGAAAAATCTACGACGGCGCCACACCTGAGGCAGCATACGTGATGTGCCAATGCATCAAAGAGTATTATGAGAAGCATGGAGTGATGATTGGCTTCAAGGCATCGGGCGGTGTACGCACCACCGAGGACGCCCTTATCTACTACACCATAGTGAAGGAAGTGCTCGGCGAGGAATGGCTCACCAACCGCTACTTCCGCATCGGAGCATCAAGCCTCGGCAACAACCTTCTTGCCGACATCCTCGGCACCCCCACAAAAGCATTCTAAGCAATTAGACTATAACACAGCAAGCGCATCTGCCCTATCAATCGGGGAGATGCGCTTGCACTATATTTGTGCCGGTTGTTGTCGCCGCAATCGGGCTATGCCACCGACTATTTGCGGACTACCACACGGGCAGGATGCGTCATGCCATCGACGGTGATGATATACACTCCGAGGGGCAGTGTGATGAGCTGTCCCGGCTCCACGGTGGGCAGGTATTCAACGATGCGTCCCTGAGCGTCATAAATGCGGCAATTTGCGAGTTTCTCACTGCAAATGATGCGCACCACTCCATCGGGATAAGATGCCACCACGAGGCGTTTATCGCCCTCAATGCCGGTTACGCCTGAAGCAGTAACGGTCACTACATTCGAAGCCACCGAGCGGTAGCCGAGTCGGCTCGACTGCACCGAGTAGGTGTGAGTTTCTCCGGCGTGGAGGTCGTCGAAGTCGTAGGATGCTTCATCGATTTGGAACTCAGAAGTAGTAGCACTGTTTCCGCTATAAACGGTGCGAGTGAGCACATAGAAGTCGATATCCTCAGTGGCTTCGCTCCACGAAGCGTGATAGCCGGTTTCGGTCACGTCGGTAGCCGGGTTGGCAGTGAGCTGAGAGAGCGAAGGAACGGCAAGGCACGAAGCCTTGAGCGAAACGCCCACGCTGCCGGTGAGACCGCCGTCGCTCACCACAAGGCGGGTTTTGTGTTCGCCAATGGCTGTAGGGGTGTAGGTGATGCGAAGCTTGTAACCCTCGTCGGTATTGGCATTGGTGGCGGGGATTTTCTTCACCTGCGACTTAAACATGGCTGCGTCGTCGCGATAGATAGTCACCGAAACAGAGCCTGTGAGATTGATTCCCTTCACAAGCAAATCTACGTATTGCGAACTGCCGATAGCCACCTCACCAAAGTCGAGCTCAGAATCCTGCACGGGGCTAATCAGCTCGGGGTCACCGGTCGGGTGGTCGGCAGCGTAGGTCTGTCCCTGGCGATTTCCCCAGATATATTCCATAAGCATAGGGTCATCGACAAACGGGTTGCGGTTGCCTTGAATGCGATAAACGGCATCGTTTCGGTCGATTTCCTTTTGGCTCACGGGGTCTTGACGCGCCCACTCAAGGAGCATATTATAAGCCCAGGGCTTGAGCGAAAGATAGCTCGACGACTTGTCGATAAACATATAAGTGTATTTCCAAGTGTAGTCTTGGTAGCAGGTTGCCATATAGAAATAAACTCGGGCAAAGTCGCCCTTGTATTCATCGTCGGGCTCAAACACACGCGAGCTGCCCCCACCCTGACCTGTGACGGGATAACCCACCGTGCTGACGCCATTGGAATAAGTAGCCACATCCACCACTCCGAGCGGATAGTTGCTCTTGGCAGAGTTGGCAGAGCCGTCACTTGGGAAGAGGTGCATGATGTCG
The DNA here is from genome assembly GCA_051890435.1 of Muribaculaceae bacterium. GTDB lineage: Bacteria > Bacteroidota > Bacteroidia > Bacteroidales > Muribaculaceae > CALZFJ01. Next base: position 1,510 of record JBJFEF010000018.1, on the reverse strand, counting down.
GTACCGGCAAGGAATTTCTCGATGTCGCTTGCCGAGCTGCCCGAGTTGCCCCACCAGCTCTTGGGCACAGAGTGCTCGCGGTTGAGGCCTCCGGTGCCGCCATAGTAGAAATAGCGGAGAGTGTTCCAGTTATCGGAGTACATATCCCACACAATCAGCTTGCCATTGACCTGTTCGGGGTAAGCATCAGTTTGCGGGAAGTAGTTCCACAAGCTGTTGTAGGTGAGCTGTGTGTGAGGAGCAATGATGTCGTGTAGCTGCGTTTTGAGCGATTCGCCCGACTTTCCGTCGAGAGAGCTGTAATATCCTGCCGGGGCATCGGCAATCGCTGCAGCAGCGGTGAGCAAGCAAGCTGCCATTGTAGAAAAGACTCGTTTCATGCCTATTCTCAGTTGTTTTGTAGTTTCTGTTATAAAATTAGAAAAAGTGGTAACTGCAAAGATATGCAATAATTTTGATCTACTTGCAAACTTTCGGCACTATTCTTTACCACATAAATGATTTTAATCAACAAAAAGCCGATTTTGCCTAAAATTATGCAACTATTCCCAAGAATTGTAGTAAATTTGCGACAAGGCAAGTGCCCGATTTGCGAGAGAATAGGCAAAGTAAGAACAACAACAAAAAACAAAGAAACAAAAACCTGACAGATGCAATCGAGGGTGATACTTCCCACGCCACCCTTGCGTGCCTATGTGCACCACTACTGGGTGATGAAGGCCGATCGCATTTCTGCTGAGATGAACATTGTGCCTACAGGGTCGATGAAATGGATGTTTCACCGATCAACTCCTCTTGTGGTGAACGGCGTGGTTGACACTACCAATGTTGCATCGGTGTGCGGACAATACAATCGCAGCATCCACGTGCACACTACCGCATCCACACACCTGCTTTTCGTCTTTTTCCAACCCTATGCCATGAAGATGATTACGGGCATACCAAGCAGCAATTTTGAAGAGGATAATGTGTCGATGGATCTGCTGGGCATGCCTGAATTTCACGACCTGAAATGCCGGGTGCTCGACAGTGCCACCGACGAAGAAGCCATTGCCATAATCGAAAACTTCATCATACAACGCATCTACATCAATGGCAACGACAGCGTCTATCTAAAACAGCTCGCCACCGTGTGCGATGCCATCGCCAACGACCCCACCATCGGCATCGACCGGCTGAGCGACATTGCCTGCCTCAGCGAGCGACAATTTCGCCGCATCTTCACCGAGCACGTGGGGCTTACGCCAAAGCAAATGCTACGCACCAAGCGCTTCCTCCAAGCCTCACGACTGATACAGACGCTCGACGAGAAAGTTTTCACATCGATTGTTGATGACCTTGGATTTACCGACCACTCCCACTTCAACAAAGAGTTTCGCCACTTCGCCGGCATGTCGCCCACCGAGTATCTTGCCCACCTCCGCGACATTCAGCGCACCGACTTCATCCGCGGCTACCGCGCCTACCACGAATAACCACCCCACCACAGCCACCGCAAGACCGCCGAAAT
>JBJFEF010000017.1:0-3242 GCA_051890435.1 Muribaculaceae bacterium | reverse complement strand
CCAACGACCCCGAGATTACAAATCACGTGCTCTGGCCAACTGAGCTAAAGAGGCAGATGGGTAAGCTAACTACATCGCACCGCTACAACCTGCTACCCTTGCTTCGGTCAAGACCTGGGGGAGTTGACAAGGAGCTGGTCGTATAGGACTTACCCGACTGCAAAGGTACGCATTTTTCGTGAACTGACAAATTTTTCAGCCATTTTTTTGCAACTTTTCTTGCCAAAACCGCCCCACAAGGGCTCACAGAGGGGTTTATGGCGTGTCCCACAGCAATTTCCCCTAAGCCACACAACGGCTTATAGCAGTTTTCCCTCCCGAAGCCACACAACGACCTATAGCAATATTCCTCCCCCACCTTAGCCCTACACGGCTTAGCGATTGTTACGAATCTCCAGCGTCACATCAATATAAGAGCGGCGACCCACAATGTAGTCGGCATATAGCTCCTCTTCGTTGCGACCTTTCAGTATGCGGCATTTCCCGCAAAGCTCGCAATTGTGAAGACACCGCCACTGGCTCTGCACATAGGCAAGGCGCTCCTCCATTGTAGATGATTCAATAGTTGGCGCAGTCATAATCTCACAGCCCCATCATTATGCAATATACAAATTCCTTGGGAAGAATGATATTCTCCACACTTATTGCCGCCTTGAAGAGCGGCGCTATCTGCTCGACGCGAAATCCTGCTATGCCGCATCCTATGCGTGTCACGAGGAATGTGAGCTGCGGATTGTCGATGGCAAACCGTATGAACTGATCTACATAGGGCTTGATGGTTGCCACACCTCCCTGCATCGTGGGAATGGCGTAGCTGCGCCCTTGTAGCCCTACTCCCAAGCCCCACACTGCGCCAAACCGCAGGCAGGCAGCACGGGCTGCACCTCCGGCATGTGCTCCTGCCAGATTGCTGCCGAAGACGAATATCTCGCCTGGCTTCAGCTCCGAAATCTTATCGGGCGTAAATCTTCTCTTATACATATTTTTCCCTCCTCATCCCACTTGGTTAAAACTCCAGACGGAATCCCTTCTGCTTCAGCTCATCATATTTTGCCTTGTTGAAGCGAAACAGAAAGGCTTCTTTCTTCTGCGATGGATTCACGGTTTCGTCCAACTGCTCAAGCATCTCAAGGCGGCGCATCTTGTTGTAGAAGTTGCGGCGGTCGAAGCGCACATCGAGTATCGCTTCGTAGAGGTTTTGCAGCTCCTTGATGGTAAATTCCTCGGGCAGCAACTCGAAGCCTACCGGCTCGAAGTGAATTTGCCGGCGCAATGCCTGCTCGGCTTTGCGAAGAATGCGGTCGTGGTCGAAAGCCAGCTGTGGCACCTCGTCGAGAGCAAACCACCGTGCATCGGCAGCATCGTCGCCTCCTTTCACCTCCTGCATTCGCACCAAGGCATAATAGGCAATGGTGATTACGCGCTCGCGCGGGTCGCGGTCGGGGGCTGTGAAGGTGTAAAACTGGCGGATATATGCGCCTTCAAGCCCTGTCTCCTCGTGCAACTCTCGCAGGGCACCCGCCTCGGCACTCTCGTCCATCTTCATGAAACCACCGGGGAAAGCCCAGCAACCTTTGTAAGGCTCTATGCCGCGCTGCACCAGCAGCACCTTCAACTTGGAGCCATCAAAGCCGAAAATCACACAATCGGTGGTGACACTTGGATGGGGATACTTGTAGCAATAATTCAATTCTTCGTTTGCCATATCTTTGTTTGTTTATTATGTTGGCTACATCATTACAGTAGCTTCAATATTGTTTGTTGCGTTATTTTTACACCGCAAAGATAGCACCTTTGTTTCAATCCTCCAAACAATTTAGCGTAAAATTCACACATAATCAAAATTTTCAGGAACAAATCTGCTCAGCACTCCACCAAAACCACCCATTTCCCACCGATTATCTGCACAACATTCGTCGGAACCACCATTCTCGCGCTGATAATCGTGCAATAATACTGTGAATTACGGCGAAAAATTTGCAGGGTGCAAAATATTGCGTAAATTTGTGGTGACAACCTTCTTTTCCCATCGACATTTCACTGATGACAACAATAAAAATTAAATATGAAGCAACTATGAAGAGATTTCTTTCAATTATGATTTCAGGTGCTTGCGCTGCCTGCATTTCAGCCGCAACAGCAGTGGAGCAGCCCGTGAGGGAGTTTCGCGGAGCATGGATGCACACCATCTTCCAGAAGCAATATTCGCAACAATCTACTGCCGAAAACAAGGCATATCTGTGCCGACAGCTCGACAGCTTGCGCCAATGTGGCTGCAATGCCATTGTGTTCCAGGTGCGCCCGCAAGCCGATGCGCTCTATCCCTCACAACTCGAGCCATGGAGCCGCCACCTCACAGGCACTGCCGGAGTGGCACCAAATCCCATGTGGGACCCGCTGAAGTTTATGATCGACGAGGCGCACGCTCGCGGCATGGAGCTGCACGCCTGGCTCAATCCCTACCGCGTCACCACCACGCCGGGAGAGGTGCTTCCCACAGGACACATCTACCACAAGCATCCCGAGCGCTTCCTGAAGTATGACGGAAAAGTGTATTTCGACCCTGCTCTGAAGGAAAACCGCGACTTCATTGTGCGCGTGGTCGATGACATTGTGAGCCGGTATGATGTAGATGCAATCCACATGGACGACTATTTCTACCCCTACCCCAAAAAGGGCGTTGACTTCCCCGACGATGCCTCCTATGCAAAGTATGGCAATGGCATGGACCGCGGCGACTGGCGCCGGCATAACGTGAATATGCTCATCGAGGAGATTCACAGCACTATCGCAAGCCGCAAGCCCTGGGTGCGATTTGGCATCAGCCCGTTTGGTATATGGCGCAACAAGAAAAGCGACCCTCGCGGCAGCGACACCAACGGACTCGAAAACTATGACGCCCTCTATGCCGACGTGATTCTCTGGACCGAAAAGGGCTGGGTGGATTATATGCTTCCGCAGCTCTATTGGGCTCTCGACCACACCTCGGCTCCTACCGAAACTCTCGCCCACTGGTGGAACGACAATGCCAACGACCGTCACATGTACTTCGGGCAGTGTGTAGCATGGACCATGGACAAGCCCGACATGGCGCCTTCGACCGACCCCAACCAGCTCGCTCACAAAATACGCCTGAGCCGCGAGCTGCCCAATGTGCAAGGCAACTGCTGGTGGCCCGCCTACGATGTGACTCGCAACTACAAGGGCGTTGCCGACTCGCTCGCGCTGAAGGAGCAATCGCA
>JBJFEF010000016.1:0-3244 GCA_051890435.1 Muribaculaceae bacterium | reverse complement strand
GTACGCGAAGATGATTGCTACTATGTAGATAAGACACGGTTCATTGAGAAAGTGGAGAATGCAAACAAATTCTTTTTCTTCATTCGTCCGCGTCGTTTCGGTAAGAGCCTCACCATGTCGATGCTCCAGCACTACTACGACATCAACCAAGCCGACAAGTTTGAGCGACTTTATGGCGATCTCTACATAGGCAAGCACCCCACGCCCCTGCACAACAAATTTCTTGTGATACACTTGAATTTTGCTGTGATTGATGCCGAACTTGGCAACTATCGCAGCTCACTCGACTCCCACTGTGCCATTGCGTTTGAGTCATTCTGCAGGATCTACAAGTCGCTTCTCCCCGAAGGTACACGCGAAAAAGTGATGTCGGAACGGGGTTGTGTGAAGCAACTCGAGCAATTGTATATTATTTGCAAAGAAGCCGGGCTGAAAATCTACCTCTTCATCGACGAGTACGACCATTTCACCAACAATATTCTCTCCGATGCCACTCGCCTGCAAGAGTACAAGAGCGAAACGCACGGAACCGGTTATCTGCGCACGTTTTTCGACACCATAAAATCGGGAACTTATTCCTCTATTGAGCGAGTCTTCGTCACCGGAGTCAGCCCGGTGACCATCGACGACCTCACAAGCGGATTCAACATAGGCACAAACTACTCTCTTTCCTATGAGTTCAACGAGATGGTAGGTTTCACCGAGCAAGAAGTGCGCGACATGCTCACCTACTACTCCACTACCGCTCATTTCAATCACAGCATCGACGAGCTGATTGCTACAATGAAGCCGTGGTACGACAACTACTGCTTTGCCGAAGAAGCCTACGGAGAAACCACAATGTACAACTCCAACATGGTTCTCTATTTTCTCTTCAATTATCTCGACAACAGATGCCAGATTCCAAGGCGCCTACTTGAAGACAACATCCGCATTGACTACAACAAGCTGCGAATGCTCATCCGCAAGGACAAGGAGTTTGCCAACGACGCTTCAGTGATTCAGCGGCTCGTGTCGCAAGGCTTTATCACAGGTGAGCTGAAGCCAGGATTCCCGGCTGAAAGCATTGCCAACAACGACAACTTCATCAGCCTTCTGTTCTACTTCGGGATGGTGACACTGGGCGGAACATATATGGGCGACACAAAATTTGTTATCCCCAACGAGGTAGTGCGCGAACAGGTATATGCCTACCTGCTCGACAACTACCATGACAACAATCTGCGCTACGACAGCTACGACCTTCGTCAGAAGGAACAGCTCATGGCATATCTCGGCAATTTCAAGCCATTCTTCCAATATATTGCCGACAGCCTGCACACTTACGCATCCCAACGCGACAAGCTCAAAGGCGAAGCTTTCGTTCATGGCTACACTCTTGCCCTCACAAGCCAGTGCTCATTCTATCGCCCCATCTCAGAGCTCGACACCCAAGGCGGTTATGCCGACATCTTCTTGCGTCCGCTCCACGAGATTTACACCGATATGCAGCATTCCTACATCATTGAGCTTAAATACCTCAAGAGCAGCGCCACAGCCGAACACGAAGCTGACGCAATAGCCCAAGCCCGCAACCAAGTGTGCCGCTATGCCAGCACCGTAACCGTAGGCGAAAACATAGGCAGCACCACCCTCCACAAAGTGATTGTGGTGTATCGTGGCACCGAAATGCTCACTTGCGAAGAAGTCGATTGAGAAATTTGTAGGGAAATTGAGGAAAAAGATGTAAATTCGCAGTGAATTTCCACTTCAGTAGAGGGGCGGGGATCTTCTGCTGCATGTGTGTGTAAAAGAAATCACAATATATCGGCTTTCTCTAAGCTATATTTTTATTGACTGAATAACGACATATTTCTATGAGCGTAATAATATTGGGAATTGAATCGTCGTGCGACGATACGTCGGCGGCAGTGATTAAAGATGGTGTGCTTTTGAGTAACGTGATTGCAAGCCAGAAGGTGCACGAAACTTATGGTGGCGTGGTGCCCGAGCTGGCTTCGCGTGCTCACCAGCAGAACATCGTGCCGGTGGTATCGGAGGCTATCAGGCAAGCCGGAATCGAGAAATCCGACCTCAGCGCAATTGCTTTCACCCGCGGTCCGGGCTTACTCGGCTCGCTGCTTGTGGGCACATCGTTTGCCAAAGGGCTGGCTTTGGCTCTCGACATTCCGCTGCTCGATGTGAACCACCTGCACGGCCATGTGCTTTCGCACTTCGTGAAGGAATCGCCCGACAGCGAAGTGCCTGAATTTCCCTATCTCTGCCTCCTCATCTCGGGCGGAAACTCGCAGATTATCCGCGTAGATTCGCCCTACAAGATGGAAGTGCTCGGACAGACTATCGACGACGCTGCCGGTGAAGCCTTCGACAAGTGCGCCAAGGTGATGGGTCTTCCCTACCCCGGCGGCCCCTTCATCGACCGTCTCGCTGCCGAGGGCGACCCAAAGCGTTTCCGCTTCAGCAAGCCCCATATCGCAGGCCTCGACTACAGCTTCAGCGGACTGAAAACGTCGTTTCTCTACACTCTGCGCGACGCCAAAGCCGAAAATCCCAATTTCATCGAGGAAAACAAAGCCGACCTCGCAGCATCGCTCCAGAAGACTATCATCGACATTCTCATGGATAAGTTCTCCAAAGCGGTGAAACAGACGGGCATAAAGACTATCGCCATTGGTGGCGGCGTGTCGGCAAACTCGGGCGTGCGCAATGCCGTGCAGCAATATGCCGATTGCCACAAGCTCAAAGCTTTCATCCCCAAGCGTCTTTTCACCACCGACAATGCCGCTATGGTGGCTGTTGCAGGCTATTTCAAGTATCTCAACAAGGACTTCTGCGACATCTCACTCCCGCCTTTCGCCCGCGTCACGGTGTAACAGCCGGCTCTGCAACGGGATTATAAATTCCACCGCCCGGCTCTGCAACGAAGGCAATCGTGTAACCACCGCCCGCTCTGCAACCGGAGGCAATCATCACATACTATCGACTAAAAAAGCACTCATTTTCTTATGGAAGTTTCAATTATCGCCATCGGCGATGAACTGCTTATAGGGCAAGTCACCGACACCAATTCGGGCTGGATTGCCCGACATCTCAATCCCCTCGGCTGGAGCGTGAAAAGCGTGAAAGTTATTGGCGACGACAGCGAGGAGATTTTCCGCGCCATCGACGACGCTTTCGCCCAAACCGACATCATTCTCACCACCGGCGGTCTTGGCCCCACAAAGGACGACATCACCAAACCCAC
>JBJFEF010000015.1:4522-12102 GCA_051890435.1 Muribaculaceae bacterium | reverse complement strand
AGCCTGCTACTTATGCTGAGATTTGCGCTGCAATGAAGGAGGCTTCTGAGGGCGAACTCAAGGGTGTTCTTGGTTACACTGAGGATGCAGTTGTTTCTTCTGACTTCCTTGGCGACACTCGTACTTCAATCTTCGACGCAAAGGCAGGTATCGCTTTGACCGACACATTCGTTAAGGTTGTTTCTTGGTACGACAACGAGATCGGTTACTCTAACAAGGTTCTCGAGCTCATCGCACACATGAAGAAGGTTAACGGTTAATATCCCGATAACATAAAAATTTTAAGGATGCTTCCCAGCCGGGAGGCATCCTTTTTTTCGTTGTATGCATTTCAGCAGCAGCGTTGCATCCTTGCTGCTGCATCACGGGGTCACAGCATTATTGTGGAATCCCGGAGGCCGGCGCTCAGTGCATGGCTACTTTCTCGGTGGGCGGAAGGGTGGTGTTGCGGTGATCCACTTCCTCGGCTACGGTGCGGGCGAGGGTGAGGAACGAAGCGCCCGACACGCTGTTTTGCAGCGTCACAGGCATGCCGTCGTCGCCACCACGGCATATTCCTGCCACGAGTGGTATTTGTCCCAGCAGCTTCACGTTGAGAGCCTCAGCGAGGTTCTTTCCGCCGTCTTTGCCGAAGATGAAGTATTTCTCATCGGGGTGTGCAGCCGGAGTGAACCACGACATATTTTCCACAATGCCGAGAATGGGCACGTTCACCTTGTCGCTGCGGAACATGCTCACGCCCTTGCGTGCGTCGGCAAGAGCCACTTCTTGCGGTGTGGTCACCACAATGGCTCCGGTGATGGCGAGAGTCTGCACCAGGGTGAGGTGAATGTCGCTTGTGCCGGGAGGCATGTCGATGATGAAGTAGTCGAGCTCGCCCCAATGAGCCTCGCTGATGAGCTGCTTCAGGGCGTTGCTTGCCATTCCGCCGCGCCACAGCACGGCTTTCTCTTTTTCCACGAGGAAGCCTATCGAGAGGAGTTTCACTCCATATTTTTCGATGGGGAGAATGAGGTTGCGGCCTTCAATGGTGGTCATGTAGAGCTGCTCGTCTTCCACGCCAAACATTTTTGGCACCGATGGACCGAAGATGTCGGCATCGAGCAGTCCTACCTTGTAGCCGAGCTGAGCGAGCGACACAGCCAGATTGCTGGCAATGGTGGATTTTCCCACGCCGCCTTTGCCCGACGACACGCCGATGATGTTTTTCACGCCTGGGAGCGGATTTTCGGGCTTCTCGGGGAGCTGTGTGCGCGATTTCATTGCAATGTTGCCTTTGATTTCCACGTCGGGCGAGATGTAGGTGTTGATTGCAGTCTCGGCAGCGCGGATTACCGACCGTGCGAAGGGGTCGGTGGGCTTGTCGAAGATGATTGAGAACGACACCTTCATGCCGTCGATGCGAATGTCGTCTTCCACCATTCCGGCGGTGACGATGTCGGTACCGGTGCCTGGATAGCGCACGTTTTTCAGTGCTTCAAGAATGAGGTTGGGATATAGTCGTAGTTCCATTTCAATATTGTCAGTATGTTTTGAGGCGGCATGCGGTTTGCTGCCGTGTGGTGTTATTCTTTGTTGTCGAGCAGTTGCGGGCACTGAATGTATCCACGCGAGAAGCTGCGGTAGGTGTCCTCTTCAATCTCGATGTCCGGCTCTGATAGCTCGGTGTCGGGGGTGAGGTGGAATTGCAGATACTTTATGGTGAGACCGCGGTCGAGCCATTGCTGCTCATAGAAGGTGCGTATTTCGAGGATGTCGTCGGCAAGTCCCGAGTGATACAGGTCGGCGGTGTTTACCTCCACGGGCAGTGCGTTGAGCGCCACCATAGCATCGGTGTAGGTGTAGAGGAAAGGGCTGTCGGTCTTGAGATGCACCAGCCCGTTTGGCTTCAGTATGAGTCGGTAAAGCTCCATGAATCGGGTGGATGTGAGGCGCTTGCGCACCTTGCGCATCTGAGGATCGGGGAAAGTTATCCATATTTCGCTCACCTCGCCCGGGGCGAAGAATCGGTCGATAAGCTCGATGTTGGTGCGTAGGAATGCCACATTCGGCAGCCCTTCGGTGTGAGCCTGCTTTGCTCCGGTCCACATTCGTGCACCCTTTATGTCGATGCCTATGTAGTTTTTCTCGGGGAATCGGCGTGCAAGCCCCACGGCATATTCACCCTTGCCGCAGCCGAGTTCAACCACAATAGGGTTGTTGTTGCCGAAAACTTTCTCACCCCAGCAGCCACGCAACTCGCAATATTGGTCGTGAATTGCGGCAAAGGGGAATTGATACACATTGGGCAGCCGATCCATCTCGGCAAATTTCTTCAGTTTGTTCTTTCCCATCTATTATTGATTGGTCGATATGTTCTTTTTGTGAGTTTCGTTATTGTGAATATCTGCGTCAGTTGCGCAGCAGCTTGAAGATGCGCACCTCGCCGCCTTTCAGCGTAACGGCGGCAATCACAGCGCCCGAAGCGATGGCTGAAGTGTTGATGCGCACGTCGCAGCCGGTGCCACGCGAAGTGCCGCACAGCATGCCTGCCTCGTTGTAGATGTTCACGCTCTGAATTTCGATGGAGGCGGTGATGCAGAGAACCATGCCATCAAACCATGCCTTGATGGCATTGTCGGCGCCAATCATCGGTGCCTCGGTAGCGGCAATGTCTTGTATGTCGAAGTCGTTCCATTGGGCGGCGCTACGGTAGCTTGCAATGGCGTCTTTTTCCACATAGAGCACAATGCGCGAGGCGTCGTTCATACCCTTGAACACCTCTTTGCCGAGTGCCGGCACATCGAGCGGATAGGCTATTACCGATGCCGGAGCCACGCCTTCAAAGGCGTTGTTGCCTATAGCAGTGACGTTGGCAGGGATTTTCAGCACATTGTTGCTTGTGGTGTTGCGATAGTAGGCATAGTCGCCTATCGACTCGGCAAACTCGGGGATTGTAATCTGCTCGGTGTCGCTGTTGCCGAAGAATACGCCCTCGGGCACCTCGCTGAGGCTTTCGGGAAGTTCGGCTTTGAGCATTTTAGTTCCGGCAAAAGCCCATTTTCCCACGCTCTCCACATTGGGGCAGAGTGTGAAATCGAAGCTGCTGATAGCAGTGCCCATGAAAGCCTCCTCGCCGATTGTCTGGAGCATTGAGCCATCAGCCAGGTCGATTGTGGCAAGATTGGCGCATCCTGCAAAGGCGCGGTTTCCGATTGATGCTACATTGGTGCCAAGTTGCACCGATGTTAGCCCGGCACAGTCGGCAAAAGCTCCGTCGGCAATCACGCGGGCGTTCACAGCCACTTGGGAGAGTGCAGAGGCATTGAAGGCGTTGGCGCCAATGCGGCTCACGCTCTCAGGAATTGAGATAGCCGAGAGGTTGGCACAAGCAGCAAAGGCAACCTCGCCAATTTCGGCAAGCTGTGCCGGCAGGGCTATGTGGCTGATAGAAGAAGCAAAGAAAGAGTATGGGGGCAGCACGTTGGCAGCCGATGCATCGCGGCTTCCGAAGAAGCACTCGCCGGCTGAGGGCGAGTAAGCCTCAATCGCAGCATTGCTAAGGTCGAGAGAGAATAGATATTGGAGTTCATTGGCGATAAAAGCGAAATCGCGCACATCGAGAGTTCCTGTCACCGTAAGTTCCTGCACGCTGTGATCGGTCACAAGTCCCGAAAGCTGTCCGGGAGTAGAAGTCACGCTTGAAGCCCACGAAGATAGGCAGGCAAGCGATAAAAGCATCGAAGGAATAGTTTTCTTCATTATATAAGAGTAAAATGATTATCTAATAGTGGAATAAAAGCCAATATATCTGCAAAATTAAGCTAAATCCTTGAAAAATCACAACGTAAACCCCCAAAAAACACTATGACTGTTGCAAAAAACTACTTTGCGGCTTTGCCACCGGTGATTTGGGTGGAAGGATTGCCGCTGCCGGGGGCATACGTTGCCTATGGTGGCGGTAAAATTGAAGGAATTTAGGAATTTTTACCACTTTAGTGTTGGTAAATTACCAAAAAAGTGGTAACTTGCGCCAAGAATAAGCTATTAACCTGTTACAAATTGAAAACTAAAGCTATGGACAACAGCGAAGTTATCGACCGCGTGAAATATATTATCCGCGAAATGGGTCTTACCCAGGGGGAGTTTGCCCGACGCATAGGGGTGGATTCCTCCAATCTGTCGAAATATCTTAATGGAAAGCTGCCTTTGAATGACTCGATTATCAACCGCATAGTGGTGAATCTCGGGCTTTCGAAGGAGTGGATTACGCGTGGCACCGACTTGCCCTATGCCAAGCAGCCCATTTCGGCTCAGGCTGAGCCACTCGTCTTCGACGGGCAGATACGCACTTTGCCTACTGCCGACCGCCAGGGCACGCCGGTGTATGACATCGACGTGACAGCCGGCTATATGCCGCGTGCGCGAATGTTTGCCGCCGAAAACATTGTGGGCTATGTGAATCTTCCGGGTATTCCCGAGGGATGCCGCATAGTCACGGTGAGTGGCGACAGCATGCACCCGGTGATTCGCAGCGGCGACTTCCTGGCGGTGCGCGAGCTGAGCAATCTCCAGCAAATTTTCTGGGGGCAGATATATGTGGTGGTGCTCGACGACTATTGCATGGTGAAGTATGTGCGCCGTCACGACGACCCCTCAATGGTGGTGTTGCGCTCGGAGAATCCCAACTACGATGATATGGAGGTGTATCGCACCGACATCCGCGACATGATGTTTGTGCAGCACATTCTGCACGTCGATACGAGAATGTAGAAATATTTATCACAACATAAAAACTAAAAAACACACTATATGGTAAAAGGCATTGAAATATTTTGCAAGAACATAGGAGAATACTTGTGTGTGCAGGGCGGAGAGACTCTTGGCGAGGTGTATTCGCGCGTTGCACAGCGCGTGGGCATCACTCCCATTTGCGCGAAAGTGAACAATAAGACCGAAGGCTTGGGCTACCCGGTGTTTGCGCCCAAGCAGGTGGAGTTTCTCGATTGCACGTCGCCCTCGGGTGAGCGTGTGTATGTGCGCTCGCTCTGCATGATAATGTCGAAGGCAGTGCGCGACCTCTTCCCCGAGCTTCGCCTGCGCATAGAGCATGCGGTGTCGGGCGGATATTATGCACAGCTCATCAATGGTGAAGGAACAGCCACAGTGCCTACTCCCGACGATATTGCAGCCATCAAGGCGCGTATGGAGGAAATAGTGGCAGCCAACATGCCATTCAAGCGCCACGAGCGCCTCACAAGCGATGTGGTGAAGATGTTTGAAGAAGCGCATCTTGCCGACAAAGTGGCGCTGCTGGGAGCTTCGCAAGACCTCTACTCGGTGTATTACACCCTCGATGACACCCCCGACAGCTACTATGGCAATCTTGCCCCGTCGAGCGGCTACATCAATCGCTTCAATCTGCTACCCTTCAAGGAGGGGGCACTGCTACTGAGCATCAATCCCAAGAATCCTGCCGAGGCAAAACAGCCGGTGGTGCAGGAGAAGATGTTTGACGCTTTCACCGATTATGTGCGCCTCAATCGCATAGTGGGACTAAACAATGTTGCCGACCTTAACCGCGCCATTGCCGACGACAAGGCATCGATGCTCATCAATGTGGCTGAAGCGGTGCACAACCAGCGCTTTGCACGCATCGCCGAGCAGATTACCGAGCGTTATCGCCAGGGCGGGGCGCGTGTGGTGCTCATTGCCGGCCCTTCGTCGAGCGGAAAGACCACTTCGGCTCTGCGACTGAGCATCCAGCTTCTCACCAATTTCCTTGTGCCCAAGAAGATTTCGCTCGACGACTATTTCGTCAACCGCGAGGACACGCCCAAGGACGCCGATGGCGAATATGACTATGAGTCGCTTTACGCTCTCGACCTGAAGCAATTCAATACCGACCTCAACCGCCTCATTGCCGGCGAAGAAATAGATATGCCCACCTACGATTTCCCCACCGGGCGACGTGTGTATAAGGGCAACAAGCTGAAGCTCGGCCCCAACAATATCCTGCTCATAGAGGGTATTCACGGACTGAATCCCGAGCTGACAAAGAGTATTCCCGAGGACCAGAAATTCCGCGTGTATGTGTCGGCGCTCACCACCATCTCAATCGACGACCACAACTGGGTGCCTACCACCGACAACCGCCTGCTGCGCCGCATCATTCGCGACCACAAGTATCGCGGAGTGAGTGCACAGCAAACCATCGCCCGCTGGCAGAGTGTGCGCCGTGGTGAGGACAAGTGGATATTCCCCTATCAGGAGAATGCCGATGCCACATTCAATTCGTCGCTGCTCTTTGAGCTAGCGGTGATGAAGAGCTATGCCGAGCCGCTGTTGCGCAGTGTGCCACACAGTGCACCCGAGTATGCCGAGGCGTTCCGCCTGCGTGCCTTGCTCAATTTCTTCATGCCGCTTGGCGAGAAAGACATCCCCAGCACGAGCCTCTTGCGCGAGTTCCTTGGAGGCAGCAGCTTCCACTATTAGACTAATTGGACTAATAAGACTAATTAGACTAATAAGACTAATAAGCAATAACTGATTCTAATTATGATAAAGCATCTGTTTTCAATTGCGGCAACAGTGTTTGCTGCCACTATGGTGGCTCAAGCAGCCACTCACATCAGCCCTGCCGACAAGGGCATTGTATATACCGGGCGTGTGAATTTCACCAACCCTCAATCGCCGCTGATGGTGTATCCCGGCACCTCAATCAAGGCTGATTTCACAGGGAGTGAGATTGCGATGAAGGCGAAGCCCGGCAGCGGCTACTTCATGGTGCAGGTGGATAACAGTCCGGCGCGCAAAATCTTCTTCTCAAAGAACGATTCGGTGATTCAGCTTGCCACCGGTTTGCGTGGCGAACGTCACTCGATTGAGGCTATGCTGGTGTATGAGGGCTACAACGACCGCCCCGAGTTCCGTGGCTTTGTGCTTGCCGACGGTGCCCGATTGCTCGCAGCTCCGCGTCAGCCCGAGCGCCGCATGGAGTATATTGGCAATTCCATCACCTGTGGCTATGGCACTGAAGCTGCCAATGGCGACATTCACTACACCGACTCCACCGAGAATCACTATTACACCTACGCCGTGCTCACCTCGCGTGCCCTCAATGCCCGTCATAATGTGGTGGCACGTTCGGGCATAGGCATGTATCGCAACTACAATGGCAACCCCGACGGCGATAAGGACATCATGCCCAAGTGGTATGACTACACTTCGCTCTACGACGACTCGCAGCTGTGGAACCACTCCTCTTATGTGCCCGACGTGATTTGCATCTGCCTCGGCACCAACGACTTTAGTACTCCCGGCTACAAGCCCGAGCTTTATCAAGCCAACTATGAGGCATTTGTGAAGAAGCTGCGCAAGCTCCATCCCAAGGCAAGGATTGTGATGATTACCGGCCCCATGCTCAATGGCGAAGCAAGCAAGGTGCATGTGGCTGCCGTAGATGGCGCCTACAAGAATCTCTCAGCCGCCGGCGTGAAGGATATCTATCGCTTCGACTTCACCACCCAGACGGGTTCGCTCGGCTATGGAGCCGACTATCACCCCTCGAAGGCGCAGAATGTGAAGATGTCGAAAGAGCT
>JBJFEF010000015.1:0-4422 GCA_051890435.1 Muribaculaceae bacterium | reverse complement strand
ATGGAGCCGACTATCACCCCTCGAAGGCGCAGAATGTGAAGATGTCGAAAGAGCTGGTTCCGTTTATCCGCAAAATCACCGGCTGGAAGTGACACCCCACCTATATTATTGATGAATACAAAATCCCACAGTGTTACATGAATAGATTGCAATTGCAATATTGTGCCATGGCTGCTGCGGTGTGGCTGATTTCAGTCGCACCGGCAGCGGCACAGCCCTCGACAGCCGGCAACCACGATGCCGCTGTGCTCGGCATCATTGAGCAATTTGAGCAGAACCCGAGTGCCCGGCTTGCCAACCGCTTCATGAAGGTGATTGCGGAGGAGGTACTCTGCGACGAGCCTATGAGTTTCTCTGCCGACACTCCCACCGACTCCTTGCGGCAACAAGTGTGCTACTGGGCTGCTGAGTGGCACTACGACCGCCAGCACTATGACCTCGCCGAGCAATATGCGCTGAAGGCTCTGCCTCTTTATCGCTTCGACGGCAGCGAAAAGGGTGACTGCCTCAATCTGCTCGCCATCATCAAGGTGCGCAAAGGCGATTTCACCCAGGCTGCATCCTACTCCAAGCAGACACTCGATATTGATATGCGCTCGGGCGACCCCGACCGTATCTCGTCGAGCCTCAATGTGCTTGCCGGAACCTACATGGCTGCCGATAATCCCGACCGCGCCGAGAGCTATATCCTGCAAGGCCTTGATTATGCCGACCGCGCCAACAATCCGGCACGCAAGGCAGTGCTGCTCGGAATGGCGTCGGAGGTGTATCACAAGCTCCACAACGACTCTCTCGCTCTCGCCTACGCCAACCGTGCATACTCTCTCGATTCGCTCCACGGCAAGACACAGCGGTTGCCGGTGCGCCTGTCGCAGCGTGCCGTGGCACTCTTGGGGCTGAAACGCTATGCCGCTGCCGAAGCTGCCTACCGCACTGCCATCGTGCAGCTGCGCGAGACCGGCAATCTACACTCTCTTGCCATCGACCTCAACCAGCTCGGGTTGCTGCTGTTGCAGCAACGACGCCAAGCCGAGGCTATTGAGTGCTATCGCGAAGCGGCTCAGATTTTCGGCAATATGGGTGACCTCTACAACCTTGTACACTCTCACCGCGGGCTCTATGAGGCTTATTGGGACATCGACCGCGACAGTGCCCGCGTGGAGCTTGACCGCTTCAATGCGCTGAAGGATTCGCTCTACTCGCATGCCACTGCCGAATCGCTTGCCCGATATTCGGCTGAATTCGACAACACCCAGCTTCGTGCCGAGAACCAACGCCGCCACACATGGCTTGTGGTAGTGGTGGCGGTAGCCTTGACGCTGCTGGTGGCTTTTGTGCTTGTCATTCGCTTTGTGACACGCCGCCATCGCCTCCATATTCAGGAACTGATAAGCCGCGTAGAAGCCATTGAGAATGCACAAGACGGAAAGTCGAAAGAGAACGTCACTCACCACGACACTCCGGCCTCCGACACCGATGGTTTCCTCAACAGTGTGATCAAGGAGGTGGAGCGCGGACTCTCATCGGGCGAAATCGGTGTAGCACAGATTGCACAACGGCTTAACATGAGCGAACAGACGTTCCGCCGCCGCATGACCGAAGTCACCGGCAAGTCGCCGAAAGTCTTCATCTCGGCAATACAGATGGAGCACGCCTCACACTTGCTCACCACCAATAGCCAGATGCCAATGTCGGAGATAGCCACACAGTGTGGCTTCAGCGATGCCGAGACGTTCTCGCGTGCCTTCAAGCGCGTGTATGGCTGCGCTCCTACTCACTACCATGCCGAGTAGCGACGCAGCGCAGGCTTGAAATTATGCATTTTCGGTGATTTTGATAGTTTTTGACAGAAATTTGTAAGATTTTATCATATTTACAGTGGGCATAAATCGCTAATTTCGCAAAAAAGAATTAACATAGACGTCATGCCCATATCCGATGGCAGGGCTTGCCGTGATAGAAAACATAAAAAAAAGCCATTCTCCGCCATCGGGGATGTGTGGCTTACCTTAAAAATTATGGCAAAAAAATTCACTTCACCAAGATGCCTCACCATGATTGTGGCACTAATGTTTCTCTCAATGTGGCTGCCGGCTTCAGCCGAGCCGTTTAATTCGAGTTTCCTGTCGTTTGAACTTAATGGCGAAGGCACAGGCTATATCGTGCGTGGCGTTTACGAAGGTTCGCAAAAGCCATCGGGCGATGTTATCATTCCGGCTGAACACAATGGACTTCCTGTGGTGAAAATTGCCGATTTAGGCTTCGCAAACTGGAACAAGTTCAGCACGCTCACATTGCCAAACACTATTAAGGAGATTGGCTACAAGGCATTTGAATACTGCTCGGCAATGGAAACTCTCACCATTGCAGAAGGGTCGGGACTCACTACTATCGGTGAGAATGCTTTCTATAGCTGTAAAAAACTTGGCGAAGTGTCGCTTCCGGGTACGGTTACCACAATGGGACAATTGGCATTCGGCAACACCGGCTTGGTGACAGTGACCTTGGGCGAGGGAATCACCGAAATTCCGGCACACTCGTTCTATGCTTCAAGTAATCTGAAAAACATCAATTTCCCGGAAAGCTGCACCAAAATCGGTAACTATGCATTCTTAGGCTGTGCCTTTGAAGAGCTGGTGTTCCCCACTACGATAGCCGAGATAGGCGACGGCGCTTTCGCAAGCTGTACACAGCTCACCGCTCTCGACATCAACGTGCCCACAATAGGTTCCGAGGCATTTAGCTACTGTTCGGCAATTCAAACGCTCAAGATAGGCAAGGACGTGGCATCTATTGGTGACCTCGCATTTGCCCACTGCGGTGCCCTCAACTCCATTGAGGTAGCTGCCGAGAATGCGGCGTATGATTCGCGCGAAAGTTGCAATGCGCTTGTCAATACAGCCACAAATACTATCCTCACAGGCAGCAAAGCCACTACAATCCCGGCATCGGTGACGGCTATCGGCGATTTTGCTTTCAGCACTTGCCAGATTACCACATTCACCATCCCCGACAATGTAGCCACCATCGGTGCATCAGCATTCTACAATTGCGGCAGCTTAGAGTCGGTTGTGCTTCCGGCAGGTCTCACCCGCATCGAGGATAGCACATTCTATGGTTGCTCTAGCCTGGCAAATATCACAATCCCCGACGGTGTCACCTACATAGGCAAAGAGGCGTTCTCCTACTGCTCTGCAATCACTGCCATCATTCTGCCTGAAGGCATTGGGGAATATGGCGATAATGCGTTCTACGGCACAGGACTTACCTCGGTGACAAGCTTACGTGCCACTGCCGTGGAAGCAAACGACGAGCTTTTCGGCTACACCGGCTGCTCGGTATATACCGATGCTACTCTCACCGTGCCATTCGGCTCGCGTTTCTCCTACTATATCACAACTCCATGGAGCAAATTCAGCAACTTAAAGGAGGGTATAGGCAACATCGTGCTCACAGCACCCACATTCTCGGTTGATGGCGGCACATACGATGACGATGTTACGCTCGAAATCACTAATCCTAATGACCGCGGTAAGATTTACTACTACACAAGCAACGACCGCACAGTGCGCGAATACACCACTTCCATAAAGCTCACTTCTCCATTCAATGGCGATGTGATAGCAATTGTGATTGACGGCGACGACATCAGCGAGTGCACAGTGCAATACTACGACGTGAATATCCCGTCGCTTGGCATTACAGTAGGCGGTGTTCAGGTGAATGAAAAGAACAAGGGCAACGTGCTTGGCGACTACTCGGTGAGATATGATGATAAATCGCGCATCCTCTATCTGAGCAGTGCCAATATTGAGTGCAAGGGCACTCCTTACGGCATCGAGATTGATGACAGCTCGATTACCATCATGCTCAGCGGAAACAACTACATCTCGGGGGTTGACTTCGGTATCATGACGGGCTATTATGGTTCAGGCACTCTCACCATTGCCGGAACCGACAGCGAAACCGATGCCCTCTTTATTGAGCCGTCGGTTGATTGGGGCGAAGGAATTTATGTGTATCTCTCTAACTTGAAGGTGGAAAATTGCAAGCTCGTGACCAATGGTGGCCAGCATGGCATCACGATGAAGGCAGGCGAAGGAGTGATTGATGGCGGACTCGAAATAAGCAATGCCAGCGTGGATCTCACCGCTGGAAACTCGGCAATTTCGGGCGTGTTCCGCTTCACTCTTGGCGAAGGGCTCACTATCCTTGAGCCGGAGGGCGCAGAATTTGTGGCTTGCGACGGCAACTTCGACAACATTCAGGTTGATGGAGTGGTACAAAATCACGTGCTTATCGGCAAGACCGGTACCGGCGTGGAAGGCATCAATGCCGCACAACCCGCTACCGACGGTGCAATCTATGACATCAACGGACGCCGCTTGGAGCGCATCACTCAGCCGGGCTTCTACATCGTTG
>JBJFEF010000014.1:0-3284 GCA_051890435.1 Muribaculaceae bacterium | reverse complement strand
TCGGTGCCTGCCTTGAGTGCGAGTGCCGATACCTGCTGCAAGTCGCCCATGCCATGGGCTATCATCTCTGAGATTGCTGTGTAGTCGGTAACCACAAAGCCATCGAAGCCCCACATGTCGCGAAGCACATCGGTCATAAGCCACTTGTTGCCGGTTGCCGGAATGCCATCTACCACATTAAACGACGACATTGCCGAACCTACACCTGCCTCTACGGCTGCCTTGTAGGGTGCGAAGTAGCCGTTGAACATGGTCACGCGGCTCATATCCACTGTGTTATAGTCACGTCCTGCCTCGGGTGCTCCATAGAGCGCAAAGTGCTTTACGCAAGCCATGATAGTGGCTGAATCCTGAAGATTCTCGCCTTGATATCCTTTCACCATGGCGCGTGCAATAGCCGAGCCAAGGAATGGATCCTCTCCCGAACCTTCGCTCTGGCGACCCCAGCGCGGGTCGCGGCAAATATCCACCATCGGGCTAAACGTCCAGCAGATTCCGTCGGCACTTGCCTCGCGTGCTGCTATCTGTGCCGATTTCTCTATTGCCTCCATATCCCAGCTGCACGAGAGTGCAAGTGGAATGGGAAACACGGTCTCATAGCCGTGAATCACGTCCATACCGAAGATGAGCGGTATGTGCAAGCGGCTTTCCTCAACTGCCACGCGCTGCACCTCGCGGATTTTCTCCACACCTTTCAGGTTGAAGAGTCCGCCCACCTCGCCGGCCTTGATTTTTTCGGCGATATTGCTGCTCTTTGCCTGTCCGGTAACGATGTCGCCTGTTACGGGCAAATTGAGCTGTCCGATTTTCTCATGCAGCGTCATCTGGCTCATGAGGTCATCCACAAAGCGGTCCATCTCGGCATCGCCGCTGCCGCAATTGCTCTGGCACGCAGTGAGAGATGTTGCTGCCACTGCCGCTGCCATTAAGATCTTCTTTAGTTTCATATTTTTAATTTTCAATTTTTAATTCAAAATAAATTTCACGTTTCCCTCACCCCTTGGGTGGTGCCGCCACTCCGTGCTCCCACCTCGTGCCGCCACGAATCGCCACCCTGTAGGGTCGCGCCTTGGTGCGACCGGACCACCCTGCACCGCCACCTCGTGCCGCCACCTGTAGGGTCGCCCCTTGAGGCTTTCTCTTACCTCTTACCTCTTACCTCTTACCTCTTACCTCTAATAGGTAAATCCCAACTTCTTGAGTCCCTCTTGCACTTCCTCGCAGCTCATGAAGAGCTTCCACAGCAAGCCTGTGCGGTAGTTCTCAATCATCGGAGCTATGGTGCACTGGTCGATTGCAAGATAGTGAGGCTTTGTCCACTTCTTCGCATCGCTGAATGCGTCGTAGAAGCCATATTTGCCCCAAATCCACTCTCCCTTGGCATAGAAGCCCTTGAGTGCCGCCATCGACTCCTCGGGAGTGTAGGGGAACGACGACAATGCCGCCGTGGGCGTTATCACGCCGCAATCGTTGCCCGGGCAGTGTGCCGTGTAGCCATCAACGGTGTAGCTCGCTGTGAGTCCCCAGCAATCCTTGCCATAGCCCTCATAGCCCTTGGGATTAGCCACACAGTAGCGATAGTTGCTCAGGGCATGGTTGCGCACCACGTTCCAGTAGTTGGCATACTGGTCCTTCAGGTTGCGCGGGTCGAGGCCTATATAGGAGTAGTGAGCCCAGAAAAGCGGTCCACCGGTCAGCTCGGCGCCATTGTGCTTCACTTCGAGCGGAAGGTCGAAGTATTTTGCATCGCTCTTGATGCCACCGCTGCGTGCCCATCCCTTGTGGTAGCAATCAGCCGGAACGGTGTGTGTGGGCGATGCTGCCGCAAGTATATACACTATGAGGCACTCATTGTAACCTTCAAGTGGGAAGTTCATCTCCCAGCCATATTCGGGCGACCAGTGCCAGTAGATTACGTTCTCGCCTCCCTTGGTGTACCAGTCAAACTCCATTTCGCGCCACAGCTTGTCGATTTTCTCGGCAAGTGCCTTCTCCTCGTCGTTGCCGTTGCGGAAGTATTGGCGCACACACAGAAGGCTCTCCATGAGGAAGCAGCTCTCCACCAGGTCGCCGCCATTGTCCTTCTGCCCGAAGGGTTTCACCTTGCCTGTTGGGCCATCGAGCCAGTGTGGCCATACGCCATGGAAGCGGTCGGCTTTGGCAAGATAGTCAACAATCTTGGTGAGGCGTGCCACTCCCTCCTCACGGCCTACGAAGCCGCGGTCGATGGCTGCAAGCACTCCGGCAATGCCGAAGCCGCTACCACCGGTTGTCACCACGTCCTTGTCGTTTTGTGGATAGTTGCCGTCGAGGTGTATGCGTTCGCAGGCGAGTCCCGAAGTCGCTTCGGCGCCCTCCCACATATAGTTGAAGTGCACCTTCTGAATGTAGTCGAGCAACTCGTCGTCGTTCGCAAATTCAGCAGGTCGCTTCGATTCAGCAATTGTAGCATCCTCCTCGCTTTTGTGTGAGCTTGCACACGCTGAGGCAAGAAGTACCACTGCTGCTATTGTAATAATATTCCAAATTTTGCTCATCATATACTTTAATGTTTGGTCGAGGCACAGATTCGTCATTCTCGATGCCTTAGAAGCTACACTACACCGTTACATAGGTCGTATCTCGGCTGCATGCGCCTCTTTTTCATTGGTCAATCTGAAAAGTGCCTCTAAGTTACATGTTATTTTTGAAAAATGCAAATTTTTTTATTGTTTTGACACTTTACTCATTGCCGAGCGCCCGGTTTCGCCCAGAGCTTCTATGGCAAAATAGTAGTCGGTGCCCAAATCAAGTCCGCGGAGGTCATATTCACACTCGCCGTTCACCGTGATGCAGTGATAGAGCTTGTCGGGGGCAATGCCATAGCGTATGTTGTAGCCATAGGCTCGCTCCGAGGGCTTCCACGTAATCATGCAGTTGCGCATATCCTTCTTGTCGCGCACCACCTTGAAGCCTTTCACGGCTGCCGGTGCCTCTCCTTCGGCGTGGCCAAACACGCGCAAGTCGCTCAAGCAGAAGTGTCCCGACGGAACGTGCAGGTTCTCCACCTTCAAGTAGCGTGCCTGTAGCGGCTGTCGCAGCTCCACATAGTCGTGGGGCACGTCGCGGTCGTTGTTGCTCTTATCCACCACCAGTTCCCACTTCGTGCCGTCGGTTGAGGCATAGATGCGGTATTGGTGATAGAGGTCGTTGGCACGATTGTGCTGCACGGTCATGTAGTCGTAGTAGTTGAGCTGAATGGCGCGTATCTCCTTCACTGCATCGAGGTCGATTTTCACCCATTC
>JBJFEF010000013.1:3834-12228 GCA_051890435.1 Muribaculaceae bacterium | reverse complement strand
ACTGGTGAAGGTGCAAAACTGTCAACCAGCGGCCTTGTTTGCCTCAAGCTGACTTGCAAGGTTTGGAATGGAACAAGCCACTATTATGTTGGTAGTGCCGACACTTATGGTGAAATTTACATCCCATTGCAAGGAACAGATGAAAGCTCCAATGCAGTAACTACATTTGATGCAG
This sequence comes from Muribaculaceae bacterium, assembly GCA_051890435.1. GTDB lineage: Bacteria > Bacteroidota > Bacteroidia > Bacteroidales > Muribaculaceae > CALZFJ01. The sequence continues at coordinate 12,053 of JBJFEF010000013.1, read as the reverse complement.
GAAAGCGTTACAGCTACAAGATTGTTATGAAGGATAATGTAGGATTCACCGACGAAGGTGACGCCATTCTCAATCCTATCCTCTTTAGTGTAACCAGCGTGGATACTTGGGGTGATGTAACAGTCACTATCACACTCTAAACCGTTGCGCTACAATAGGTGAAGCTTCATAACTTAATAATTGTCTTTTCCATCATTCTGCTGCTGCAAAGCTGCAATAAAATAGAGGAATTATCCGGGGATGATGTCCCCGGATATTCTCCTATTTTTCTGACCGCAAAAACGACCGACACAAACACACGAGCGTATATTCCCACGGGAATGTACGACAATTTCAAGGTGTATGCCGTGTCGGAAACAGGCAGCACGCAGAAGCCGGTGATGGAGGGATATGAAGTGAAGTATGTTACCGACAGTTGGACATACGTCAACGACCTGCAGGATTTGATGTTTTGGGACTACAATGCCGACCGCTACCTTTTCACGGCAGGAGCTCCCATTGAAGCTGTAAACACAATCACAACAGCAAAGATGCAGCTACATCTCAAAAACAACACTTCGCGAAGCGTGATGGCAGCCGAGCCTGTGAAGATAGAGCGAAGTGCGCCTGAATTTGGAAAGATAGTGAACTTGCGCTTCGGCTATGCGCATTGCAGTGTGCGCGTGGCAATTGTGAAAAATTCATCGGAACAAAGCAATGTGAGCGACATAAAGCTGACACCCGATGCAGCAATCACCACAGAGGCAGACCTGACCTACACCTACAATTGGAGCACTTCAATACCCACAGCCACCACAAACGTGGCAAGCACAGCAATAAGCAGCGAAAGCCTGAGCTTTGACAACGTGACCATAGCAGCCGGCACCGCCGATGCCGTGCTATCGAGCACACGCTACTACTGCGTGCCCGATGCCACGAACACTACCGGCTGGACGGTATCGCTCAAATGCGACGACGAAGTGAAATCGGGCACATTTGTGAACGAACAGACGTGGGAGAGTGGCAAAAACTACATCTACATCTTCTCACTTGAAGCAAAGACACCGAAGCTAATCTACGTAGTCTCGGGAGATATGGAATACTTCGACTGCAATGACATAGTTCCCGGAGGAGATTTTTCAGATTCCGACATGACAGAATGAAAATACGGAAAAACAGCAAAAGAATGAAATATAGCTACCACATCTTGTTTACGTCGCTACTACTTCTCGCATCATGCAGTGAGGAGCGTGTGGGGCACGACGCTGTGCAGCGGCTCGACATCAGCTTTGCCGACACAGAGTCGAGGAGCAACTGGAGCGACCAGAGCGACCAGACCGACCCAGGGAACAAGAAAGTGGTGTATGTATGGAAAAACGACGGCAACAACATGCTCACAGCCATAAAGCACAGCGACAACAACAAGTATGTGCCATTCTATGAGAGCATGACATCAGCCGGAGAATACTACACAAAGACGCGATTTGAAACCGTTGATGAAGCGAAATCGAAAATCAAGCTGCAAACAGTCAGCGGCGTGAAGCTCGAAGTAACCGACGGCGATTACGTTTATCCCGTAGCAGCCGGCGATGCGATGTACTGCTTCCACCCAATCAACAGCAACACCACGGTGAACAGCAGTGCCGATGCCGTGACAGTGGATATGCAACTGCCATCGACATTCAGCTACAATCAGCTATCGAACGACCTCACACTGCTTGCCGACTACTCCTACGTCTATACCTCCACCAAATTGAAGACAGTAGATGCAAACAAAGTCGTTGCCAATACATCGCATTTCAACTCAGCCTGTGCGATAATACGCTTCAACGTGACCAACAGCGTGACCTCGGACATCATCATCACAGGCATAAAAATGGAATCGGACGACGATTCTAAGATATTTCCCAATGTGCTGCGATTTGCCGACGGCGCAGTGGCAGAGCAAGCCGACAAGGCATCGTATTACAGCCGACTAAGCACCGATATTGAGTCGGTGACCATACCGCGCACGCAGAAAGGGGTTTTCTACAATATGTGCTTCCCACTCGACGCGGGCACCAACTTCAACAGCGTTCCGCTGAAGTTCACCATCGACACCAACTACCTCACCTACCAGCTACGACTTGATTCGGGCCTGATAACCGACAACAAATTTGAGGCAGGAAAGATATACACCTTCAACTTCGACCTTAAAGAGAAGGAGATAAGGCTGAACACAATAGAAGTAGCGAGCTGCACGACCTACAACATCGATAGCACCGAATCGCTCAACATCATAGTCACGCCCGATGCCGTATGGGATCAGACAGGCAGTGCAACGGCACAGATGGTGTTTGTGAGCCTCGGCATGACTACAACCATTGGGACAAAGGAATATGACGTGCTTTGGGCAACGTGCAATCTCGGCGCAATGGAACCTATCGAAACCGGCTTCCACTATGCGTGGGGCGAGGTAGCAAGGAAGGATGCATCGCTATATTCACCCGAAGGATATACAGGCACTGCCACCACCGACATCAGTGAAACGGAGCACGATGCAGTGAAAGCATATCTCGGCGGAGGCTACTGGCTGTGGTGTATGCCCACACAGCAGATGTGGCAAGACATCATAGACAATTGCACATGGACGTGGAAAACAGTGAAGAAAGCCACCGAAGGCGGTGAATCGGAGGAAAATCTCAACTTCGACGCCTCGGTGTGGGAAGTGACAAAGAAAGATGCCGAAGGTAATCTTGTGGGATTGGTATATTTCCCAATCACCGGCTATTCGGGCTTAGACGCAACCACCGGTGAATACAAGAAAGTGAACAAGGCAAGATGCCACTATTGGACATCGACACCATGCAGCAGTGTGGCAGGTGCGACAGCGAAGGCATGGGCATTTGAAACGACATACTACACCGAAATAGGCACAGGAAACGGACGCATGACCGACCCAGAGTTAAAAGAGTGTGAGCGATATAACGGATACTCCATCCGCCCGGTGTTGCTAAAAGAAAAGAATTAAGAAATGAGAAAGATAGTACAACTTCTGATATTGACTTGCTTGGCTTCTTGCACAGCTGAAAGCATAGAGAATGGGCAGGAAGCACCGCTTGAAATTTTGGTCGATATAGCAGCCTACAATCAGGATATCAATGATGTATCGAGCAGAGCTTCAATCAATAGCGGTGTAATCACATCATTTGCTCCGGGTGACGACCTCGGGCTTATTGTGCTAGACCAAAACGGCAATATCGTGGTGAACAACTACCGCTATGTGGTGCAAAAGACAGGCCATGGATATAGAGTTGACGCATCTGGAAACGTAATTGCATCGGATGTGTACTATAATGACGGCTACAAGTATTTTGCCTATGCACCGTATGACAGCAAATACAATAACTACACTTCGATAGATGCCATAATCGCCAAGCACAAGGCGGATTATCCTACGCTGTATGCCGACCAATCGACGCAAGCGAGCTACAACGCAGCCGACCTGCTGGTGTGCAGAAATGCGGCACATGGAGGCACAGCATTGCGCCTGACCTTCACCCACGCGATGAGCCTGATGAAGATATTCTACAATGGTGAAGATACGGAGCTGACTGTTGAGCACCCCGTAGCACTTTCAAAGATGTATAAGCCCACCGGGTCGGAGACTTACAGCTACATCTGCATACCGCAAGACAATGTGGAGGTGTATGGCACGGCGCTTTCAAAACAGACTATCGAGAACGACGGGGGTGACGATACCGAACTTATAACCTATTCTTACTGGCAGACCAGTGTAGATATGAAGGAAAACGGCTCGCTCTACGTCACCATCTACTCACAACCGACGGTGTCGTATAAGTCGGCCGGAGTGGATATGGGATTTCCCTCGGGGTGTATCTGGGCAAAGCACAATCTTGGCACGGAGTCGGCTAACGAATTGGCTACAAGAGGTGGCAAGTGGTATGATGCCGACGGCAACGAGCGTACGGACCTAATGACGAGCGAACTGCACTCCAACTTCGACCGTGGGGACTATTTCTCGTGGGGAGAGCTTGAAACGAAATATGATAAGCCGGCACTTTTGTTTGATGAGAGTACTGGCAGAATAAAATCGACAGGCGACGCAATTGTGGTGAACGGCGGCGTCAAGTCGGTAACCTCGCTCATTTCAGGCTCTGAGAAAGGGTATTACCCTGACACATACATCGACCGAAACTATTCCTATGCCACAATCGACGGCAACATAGCCGGCACCGAATACGACGTGGTGAGAAACAAGCTGTGGAAAGGAGAATGGCGAATACCCAACGAAAATGAGGTTGACGAGCTGATGCGAAACAGTGATATCACAGTAGAAGACTGGTACTACGAAGACAACGTGAGATACGCTCCGTGGATAGCTGAAAAAGACTCGGGGACAGGCAAATACATAAACTTGCACCCCGACAACTCAGAGTTTTACGGCACCGACGATGTGCGGCCATACCGCTACCTTGTCACCATCTTCAAGTTTACAAGCAAAATCAACGGAGAAGTGCTCTATATTCCCGGCGGCACGTGGAGCGACTGGAGCATCGACATGCTCGCATGCAACTCGCGCTCATATCATGGGCTGATAAGCACAACCTACTATAGCAGCGACTACGGCAGCATGTACTATTTTGCCTCGTCGGCTTCACACGACCATGTAGATTGCTCAAGCTACATGGAGCTTGAAACGAGTAAAACGCTCGATGAAAACGGCAAGATAACAAATGTGGAGGCGATAAAGAAAAGCTCCTCTTATGTTGATAAGAATGGCAACAAAATAGAGCTTATGGGCCTCACACAGAACGGGCACCGCTACACAGGCATGCTAATCAGGCCGGTGTATGGAGGTAAAAACTGGAATACCAACACGGAGTCGCGCAGCGACATACGCATAAAAGTGGAACAACGATGAAGAAATTATTATATATCATAATAGGCATTCTGCTCACGGCATGCAATGATGACGTCTATACGACAGATGCTGCCAATGAGGGCGTAGCGATGAGGTTTGAAGCCGTTGTCATTGACCAACCGGAGTCGAGAGGGAAGGTGATAGATGTGAACGACAACGATGTGACACGCGACTTCAAGCCGGGTGACTCATTCGGACTGTTCATCATCGACGGTAGCGACAACTTTGTGACTGAAATCGACGGCAAAAGTGCCCGGAACATCAAACTGACCACCCCCGACGGCAAGGCGTGGAATCTCAACTCCGACATCAAGGAAGTGGTGCACAAGCTGGGCTACCGCTATGTGGCATATTACCCGTATTCGGAATCATTCAACGGATGCACAAGCATTGACGAAATAAAAGCGTTGCTGACACCACCTGCCGCCGACCAAAGCGCGCAAGAGGCAACAGACTGGATGTACACGGAGAAAACGTCGCCACATATCAATGCCGTGACCACACTGAAATTCATTCACCGATATGCCAAGATAGATATCTACAATTCGTTCACCCAAGACCACGTCAATGACTGGGAGAATAAATATCAGTTTACAAAAACAGTAGATGACAGCAAGGTGGAGCACTACCGCTACATTCTTGACGTCACTACGCCCCACACACTGTCGATAGAGGGCAAATACAGCATCGGCAACGAGCTTACGGGCATAAAGCAGTTTGAATATAGCTGTGGTAACATAGCCATTGAGAACGGCAGGCACGCCATCGTTTATACCTACCGCATGGACGAGCGTTGCGCAATCGACCTCGGACTGCCATCGGGAGTGAGGTGGAGCCCAATCAACCTCGGCACGGAAACTTCGACCTATATGGACGAAGCAGCAATAGCCTCATTGGGCAATGTGCTCGGCAAGCGACTGGCATGGGGCGAGCTCTTCGAGAAGGACACATACAACTATGCTTCGTACATCAACGACCCGTATCTTGAGAATCAAACATCAATTCTTCCAGCCGACATAGCAGAAACAGTGTATGACCCCGCCCGGCAATACTGGGGTGGTCACTGGACGCTGCCAAATTCAGCCGACATACAGGAATTTATCGACAACACCGAGATAGTGAGCACCGAAACCGTGGCAAGCACCGAGCTTGGAAAGGACATCAACAAAATAACCTTCAGAAGCAAAAGAAACGGCAAAGAAATCACACTGCTCACCAATGGCTATGCCAATAATGCAAACGTGACGCAAAACACATATTTGTACTATATGACATCAAGCCGTGCCGGCTATGCCTATTGCGGCATACTTAACAACAATCCCTCAACGAAAGTCACCACGACCTATCGCTATGTGGGACTTAGCGTCCGCCCGGTGCTGAAAGAGCGATACGTCTTCACCTACGATGAAAAGAAGGACATCGTAGTGCGTCGCATCAACGACCTTGCTGTGGATTTGGGCATTACAAAGAAAGTAATCGAGAACGGGGTAGAAGTGACCTACAATCTGCTGTGGAGCCCATTCAACTATGGTGCGGAGAAGAAAACCTACTTGCAGACATACAACGGCGCCCCCATCGACGAAAATGCCTTTCTCTCTAATTGCAACACCAATCCGGGAATGCGACTTGCGTGGGGCGACACAGAAGAGAGGCCGGAGACAGAGATGTTCAGCACAAGCGGATATGCGAGCAGCGCCATAGCGGCAAAATACGCCTATGACAATACATTAGATACCGACTTAGACACTCGCGACCTAAAGCCGGAAGATGATATTGTGCAACTCAACTGGCCCGAAGGATGGTATATGCCCACAGCCAAGGATTACCAGCTTCTTATTGATAACTCCACTATCACGACAGAAAAGATAAATGGGAACACTTGGTTCAGGCTGACATCAAAAACCAATGGAAACAGCATCTTGATTCCCGGAACAGGATATATAGATGATAATTACAATACAGAAAAGTGGACTTCAGATGCTTATCTGCAGAGCAGCACCATAGGAATTCAATCGAGCAAACGCACCTGCTATGCCCTAAATCTGAGTGGCACAACAGGTAAACTTGCCGAAAAAGCAGGCCGCCCCACAGGACTGATGGTGCGCCCGGTGAGATATGTGCGAGTGAATTAGCCTGAAAGACGCTATCAAGAAAAAGCGAGATAGTCGAGGATGAGGTCACGCTCCATTGGGGTGATACCCTTGTCGGTGAGATAGGGGGTATCGGCTGAGAAAGCGTTCAAGAAGTCGTCTTTAGAGCCGAAAGCATCGAGCGACAGGCGATAGTGGCGAGCAGCACACTCGAAATCGCGGCGGCAAAGGTGCAGATGCCCGATATTGAGGTAGTCGTGAGCCGAAGGATTGTCGGCGAGCACTTTGTCGTAGTATTTCAGGCTTTGCTCGAAGTTTCCGAGAAGGAAAGTGCACCATGCGATGGGACGCAGAGCGCGGTGCTTCGACGAGTCGAGATAATCCACCTTGTAGTATGCCTTGAGAGCTTCGGCAGTGTTGCCGAGGTCGAGGAGGCAGTGCCCGATATTGAGGCACACCGAGATGTTTTCGGGTGCGAGAGCTTCGGCACGACGGTAGCACTCAAGAGCGCGGTCGTTTTGACGCAGAGCACGATAGCAAGCGGCAGTGTGCGTGATGTTCCAGAGATTGTCGGGGGAGAAGAGGTCGAATTTCAGATAATCGTCGATGGCGTCAGGGTAGTTTTTGAGGCACTGGTTGCAGAATCCGCGTTTTTGGATGAACGAAGCATCGACTTCGGCATCAATTTCGGTAATTCGGGTGAAGCAGTCGATGGCTTCGTGGTAGTGCTCATTTTTCATGCAATATTCGCCGATGATACTGAGAGTGTCGGTATTGTCGAGAATGGGAGCAAGAACGGGAACCTCGCGCAAATTGAGCGAAGTACTGAACGGGTCGAAAAATTCAGCGTGATATTTATTGAGCTTTGAGAAGCGGAAAAGACCTTGGATGAAGCGGTTGGCAATTTCCTCGTGTGTCTTTTCCTTCGATTTGGGGAGATTTTTGCCCATTTCCTTTAGCATATCGTTCTGCTGGCGGAATTGACCTGCCATCATCTGCTTCTGCGATGCGGGAACGCTTGCCATGCTAAGGCAGAATGAATATTTGTCGCTGTCGCAAAGCACCGGGAGGGCAAGAATCATGTCGAGCATAAACTTGTCGGACTGAGCGAAAGAAGAAGTGACAGCCGAATTGTCGGTGTGGAAAGGCAGGAACCAATTGGAAATGCGCGAGAAGAAAGGGAATGATTTCAGCTTGGCAAATGTGCTCATGAACACGTCGGCGCC
>JBJFEF010000013.1:0-3734 GCA_051890435.1 Muribaculaceae bacterium | reverse complement strand
GCGATGAAATATTGAATGAGATATTTGTAGGAAGTCTCGATTGCCGACAGCTCATCGGCGAGGGAGTAAGCATCGGCATCGGCGATAGCTTTGCGCAACTCGTTGAAAGCATCGCAGAGGCGGTGCTGACTGATGAGCGAATAAACTATATTTTGAGAGGAAAAGGATTGTTGTGAAATCATCGTACCCATAAATTTTGCACGAAGATAGCAAAGATTTTTTGAATTGCAAAAAGGTGAAAAATATATTTGTGGCGATTTCGTATATTACGACAATTTTTGTAACTTTGTGGAGACATTGAAAACATAACAAAAAACAAAAAAACGATAGACAGAAAATGGTCATACAAAGATGGCAAAGTGTGTTTCTGCTGATAGCGGCTATATTGATGGGAGTGTATAGCTTCACACCGATAGCAACCGTAGCAGTGGCAGAAACCACAACAGAAGTGAGCATGCTCGGCACCGTAACAGAAGGTGGAGCATACATGTGGGGATTTTTTTGGGTATCCTTATTGACGTCGCTCTTGGCGCTGGTGACGATATTCAAGTATAAAACGCTGAAGCTGCAAAAGCGGCTATGCCTGGTGGGGGGCAGCATCGCTGCGGCACTCACGGTGTCGCTGATGATAGTGCTTTACAATGTGGAGTGTGATGTGCTAAGTTTGAGTATGACAAATCTTATGCCGATTGTGTCGATATTCATGTTTTATTTTGCCAACCTTGGCATATCAAAGGACATAAAGATATTGAGCAGTTACGACCGCATAAGATAGCCGGATATACAAAAACCGTAACTATCTACAATCAGATTACAATAATACAACCAAACAAAAACTAATATCGAATATTACTCGTGTACTATGATAACAACGATGATAGCTATCTTCGTGATAGGATATATATTAATTGCGCTTGAGCACAAGCTTGAAATCAACAAGGCTACATTTGCGCTGATGATGTGCTCGCTGTTATGGACGGTGTTTGCGGCATCGGGAATGTGTGCCGATGTCACTAAGGCGATCATACATCAGCTTGGCGACACGTGCGAAATATTGATGTTCCTTATAGGAGCAATGACCATAGTGGAGCTTATCGACAAATATGAGGGTTTTAACTTCATAACCAAATATGTGAAAGCGCGCCGCAAGAAGAAATTGCTGTGTGTGCTGGTGATAATCACATTCTTCATGTCGGCAGTGCTCGACAACATGACCACTACCATCATCATGGTGATGCTGCTTCGCCGAATGCTCATCCGCAAGGACGACCGCTGGCTATTTGCCGGAGTGATAGTGATAGCAGCGAATAGCGGCGGTGCATGGTCGCCCATCGGCGACGTCACCACCATTATGCTGTGGATGAAGAACAATGTGACTACGAGCGACTTGATTATCAACCTTTTCATTCCGTGCGTGATTTCAACGATAGTGCCGCTGTGGATGGCATGCAAGATGATAAAGGACGATGGCATAACTCAGGCAACGGTGAAGGTGGCTTCGGCACCCGACCCACAGCTTGTGACCGTGAACCAGCGCCTGAGCAAGCTTGTGCTGATATCGGGCGTGGCAGGATTGCTCTTTGTGCCGGTGTTTAAGACCCTGACCGGGCTGCCACCGTTTATGGGAATGTTGCTGTCGCTTGGCGCACTGTGGCTGCTCACCGAGATAATTGTGAGAAAATATCATCTCGACTCATCGATTGAGGGTCGAGTGTCGCAAGTGGTGAAGCACATCGATATGCCCACGATATTGTTCTTCTTGGGCATTCTTATGGCAGTGGGCTCGCTTCAGGAGGCCGGAATACTCAGCAGCATGGCACAGTGGCTCGACACCACCATTCACGAGCCATATCTAATCAGCTCATCAATAGGCGTGCTCTCGTCGATAGTGGATAATGTGCCGCTTGTGGCAGCGTGCATCAATATGTATCCTGTGGTAGATCCGGCGACACTTGCCACCGTTGCCGACCCGGCATACGAGATGCTGTTTGTGCAGAACGGACTCTTCTGGCACTTGCTCACATTCTGTGCCGGAGTGGGAGGTAGCTTGCTGATTATCGGATCGGCAGCCGGAGTGGTAGCAATGGGAATCGAGAAAATACCCTTCTGGTGGTATTGCAAGAAGATAACCCACCTGGCATTTGCGGGCTATGTGGCAGGCATCGCCTCGATATGGATACAGTGCTTCTTGATGGCGCTTTAGAATGAGCGGGTGCTGAAATACTCATTTTTAGGTATTGCACGGTGTGTGAGAAATCACTAATTTTGCTGCCAAAGAGTATTCAATGCCAAAAATGGAATTATCAAAAAGATATAAACCGAGCGACAAGCTTAAAGACCTTATTAGCGACAACAGTCGGCTGCTGATGGTGCTGAACAGGTTTGGAATATCGCTTGGATTTGGAGAAAAGACAGTGAAGGAAGGTTGCGAGTCACATGGAGTGGATGTCGCAACTTTCCTTGCTGTTGCCAATTTTATAGGGAAAGGAGACCGACAGGAGAAAGAAATATCAATGCCATCGCTCATAAGCTACTTGAAGCAGGCACATGTGTATTTTCTTGATTATGTGTTGCCGATGATACGCCGCAGGCTCATTGAGGCAATTGACTGCTCGGGTAGCGACGAGGTGGCATTCTTGATTTTGCGCTTCTACGACGAATATGTGGTGGAGGTGCGCCGACACATGGAATATGAGAACCGCAAGGTGTTCAAGTATGTTGAGGCACTGCTGAGAGGCGAGAAAGACCCACACTACACAATCAACACATTCTCGGAGAAGCACAACAATATGGACGCAAAGCTGAAGGAGCTGAAAGACATTATCATACGCTACTATCCCGAGCAGGGCAACGACTTGCTCACATCGGTGCTTTTCGACATCATCAATTGTGAGGAAGACCTCTTGCAGCACTGTGAGGTGGAAGACTACATCTTTGTGCCGGCAGTGCGCAATATAGAAGACTCCGGAGGGTTGAAAGCCGTTGACGAAGAAGGCGAATCGGCTGGAGAGAACGCCCAGGGCGACGACCCACAGCTTGTGCTGAGCCAGCGTGAACGCGAAATAGTGGGTTGTGTGGCGTGCGGAATGAGCAACAAGCAGATAGCCGACAAGCTTTTCCTCTCGATTCACACCGTGACCACACACCGTCGCAACATCAGCAATAAATTGCAGATACACACCCCATCGGGGCTTACCATTTATGCAATAGTGCACAAATTGGTGAAATTGCAAGACATCAAGATTAAATAGCACGGCACTATTCAGCTGAAATACATCGGGAAGAGAATACGCTCTTTTTCATAAGCGACACCCCTGCTACAGCTTAGTGTGGCAGGGGTGTTGTTTTATTGGATTGAAATAGTCATTTGCTATGCTGCTCCGTAGCTGTGCAGACCTCCGAGGAAGTAGTTCACGCCAAAGTAGGTGAACAATACCGACAGGAATGCCAGCAATGCAAACCAATGAAAGAAAACAGGACGATCGTAGCACCTTAGCGAGCGGCTGTGAAGGGCAGTTGCATAGATGAGCATAGTGATTAAAGCCCACACTTCTTTGGGATCCCACCCCCAGTAGCGACCCCACGAAACATTAGCCCACACAGCACCTATGAAGATGCCTGCGGTGAGCAGAAACACTGCGGGATAGAGCATGATGCGTCCTGCGAAAGCCGATTGAGACACCCATTGATGCGATGAGCGTGTGAAGCGATGCAAGATGAGAGCTGTGGCGCTA
>JBJFEF010000012.1:0-12234 GCA_051890435.1 Muribaculaceae bacterium | reverse complement strand
CAGGCGCACGTTGGCAAGACCCCGCGGCAGTATGCCGAAGAGTCGCGCGAGAAGCAGTGATGTGTTACATATATCAAGAAAGCTATCGAAACGGTGGAATTTTATCAAAATGATATAATTGCTGAGTGGCATAAAGTGTTTGGATAAATAATGGAATTATGAAACAGTCGATTAAAAGAATATGGTTTTCTGATGGGAATATTTGTATTCTGACTTCGGAGAATGAACAGCGAAGTTTACCACTGGAAGTATTCCCGGCACTTTTTTATGCTACAGAAGAAGAACGGCAAGACTATTATTTGTGGGACGACAATCGGAGTATTCGATGGGAAAAAATTGATGAGGATATTCATATTTCAAATTTTTATGATGAAGAGACTGTGGATTATGATAACGAAGTAAATCATCTGTTGTCGAAATTTCCCTATTTGGATTGTCGAGCCTTTGCCGAGCGAATAGGAATGCATTGGACCCTTCTTGAGCGATTGAGATTTGGGGTAGTAAAGGCTTCGGCATCGACCATACAAAGGATCCGTGAAGGAATCAGAGCAATAGGCAAAGAGATGTCGGCGGCGGTGCTGTAGAGAAAAATGTCATGGGGGATTCTTGTCCTTGGGAGATGAGAAAGTGGGGCGAGAGGGGGTTGTAGGGCGGATTGTCCGGTTTTTTTCCTAATCTGTCCGATTTGTTCTTGCGGCGGTAGGTGATTGGTGGTAATTTTGTGATTGAAAATTTACACCATTTCATAAACCGACGACATGAAAGTGAAATCAATGTTTTTTGTGGCAATAATTGCCTGCTCTCTTTTCAGCGCTTTTGCGGTGCAAGGGGCTTCGTATGCCGGGTGCAAAGGCTCGGCGAATGGAGTGTATGTGGATAAGCATGGTGTGATGCGCGATGCTTCTACCCGTGATGAGGTGGCATATTATGGCGTGAACTACACGCTGCCTTTTGCCCACGCCTATCGTGCGGTGAAGGCTGCCGGTGTGAATCTGAAAGAGGCTATCGACCGCGATGTGTATCACATTGCCCGACTTGGACTGAATGCCTACCGTATTCACATTTGGGACGTAGAAATCACCGATGCACAGGGCAATCTTATTGAGAATGAGCATCTCGACCTGCTCGACTATTTGATTCACCGACTTGAGCAGCGCGGAATAAGCGTGATACTCACAGCACAAACGAATTTTGGCAACGGCTACCCCGAGCGCAACCAGCCGACCGGCGGATATTCATATAATTATGAGAAATGCCGCATGCACGACACCGAGGAGTGCGTACGCGCCCAGGAACGATATTTGGAGAGCCTTGTGAGGCACAAAAACGGTTATACGGGGCTAACTTACGCTACCGACAACAGCATCATTGCTCTTGAAATCAACAACGAACCATGCCATAGCGGCACTGCGGAGGCTGCGACAGCATATATCAACCGCATGGTGAAGGCAGCGCGGAAAGGAGGCTTCAAGAAGCCCTTATTATATAATGTGAGCCATAATTTGGTGAATCACACCGAGGCTTTTTTCAAGGCAAATGTGCAGGGTACAACTTATCAATGGTATCCTACGGGACTTGTTTCCAGCCACACCCGACATGGCAATTTCTTGCCGAATGTGGAGGAATATAACATACCGTTTGCGGGAGTGAAGCGATTTGACAGGATGGCGCGGGTGGTGTATGAATTTGACCCTGGCGACATAATCGACACATATCTTTATCCGGCAGTGGCACGCAGCTTCAGAACGGCGGGATTCCAGTGGATTACGCAATTTGCCTATGATCCAATCGACATTGCCGATGTGAACACCGAATATCAGACGCATTATCTCAACCTTGCCTACACACCGGGCAAGGCAATAGGCATGAAGATAGCAGCGCAGGTGGTGCAGCAGGTGAAGCGAGGCGAGCGCTTTGCGAAATATCCACAAGACACGATTTTCGGTGACTTCATGGTGAGCTATAAGCAGAATCTTGCCATGCTGAATGATGGACGGCACTATTTCCACACCAATGCCACAACGATAGAGCCGAAGGATCTCGCTGAGATAGAGGAAGTGGCTGGAGTGGGCGCATCGCCGATAGTAGCCTATGAGGGCACAGGAGCCTACTTTATCGACAAGATAGGAGAAGGATTGTGGCGAGTGGAGGTGATGCCCGATGTGTTTTTGATTGCCGACCCCTTTGCCAAGCCGTCGCCACAGCGCAAAGTGGCGGTGACAATTGCAGCCGAACACGAGATGACACTGAATATGCCGGGACTTGCCGCACGCTATCACTACCGCGGTGTGAACGAAGGCAATTTAGTCAATGGCGAAGCCACTTCGGGCACAATGATAGTGAAGCCCGGGGTGTATGTCGTGGGAAACGACCGTGAGGCAGTAGCGGCAGTGAATGGAGATAAGAAAATAGGGAATATAGCGATAGGGGAGTTTGTTTCACCCAAAGATAGCCGAGTGGAGAGCTTGGTGCTGCACACTCCACAAAGTGCAGCCATGGCAGGCGGCACACTGAAGGTGAGTGCAAAGGTGATAGGCACAATTCAGCCCGACTCGGTGATGATTTTCCCGCGAAACATATCGTTCTGGAACGACCATAACACCCTCTACAAGATGCAGCGCACAGGCTCCCATGACTACGAAGCCGAAATCCCTATTGATGAACGCTATCGAGCTGTGGAATATAACATTGTGACATTCAGCGGCGGCAAAGCCGTGACTTATCCGCAAGGAGTGGACGGAGATCCGCTTGGATGGGATTTTACCGACTATCGCTATTATAGCACAAAGGTGATGACTGACGGCGACCCGGTGCTGCTCGTGAAAGCCGATGCCGAAATGAGCGGAATAGAGGTGGCAACCATTCCCAACTATTCGCGCACTATGGCACGACACATAGCACGCGAGCCGAAAGACTATGATGTGATGGAGTTCACGATGGATTCAGCCAACGACTCAACGCGGCTTTATCTGCGCAAATATGTGGGCGATGCACTGCGTGGCGTGAAGGGGAAGAGCAAGCTCTGCGTGGCACTTGGAGCGTTGATCGGAGTGCAGGAGCTTGATGTGGCATTGATTACACGCTTAGGTATTACATACAGAAAAAGATTGAAGGTTTATGACAACGGGACATTTAGCATTGATGTGTCGGAATTGAGGCAGGACTACACAGCACTCATTCCGGCACCATTTCCCGACTTTCTCACCCGGCGTTTCAGCACTGATGAGGCGATAGACTTGAGCCTTGCAGAAGTGGAGCAGGTGGAGATATCGACGCCCGAAGTAGCAAAAGAAGCACGAGTGAAGCTTCAGCTTCGCGGAATGTGGATAGAATGAATAACAATCGAAACAAACATAACCATTAACTAAAAAACAAACTAACGATGAACAGTAGAACAAAGCTATGCCGTGTGCTGGTGCTTTTGCCGATGCTGGCGATTGCACTGTTGCCCCTCGGGGCATGGGCGCAAGGCACAACCAGGACCGTGACAGGAACGGTAGTTGACGAGACGTCGAGTCCATTGATAGGAGCATCGGTGATTGCCCAGGGAAGCAGTGCCGGAGCCGCAACCGACATTGATGGAAATTTCACACTCACAGTGCCACAGACTGTGAAAAATCTTGAGATTACTTATGTGGGCTATGAGAAAGCCATAGTAGCCATTCCGGCATCGGGCAAGGTGGAGGTGAAGCTTCGCCCCAACGCCCAGGTGATGGAAGAAGTGGTGGTGATAGGCTATGGTGTGCAGAAGAAGGACGACCTTACGGGTTCGATTTCGACAGTAGGGGAGAAGGACTTCAACCAAGGACTGATCTCATCGCCCGAACAGCTTGTGAACGGAAAAGTAGCCGGCGTGCAGATAGTGAACTCAGGAGGTTCGCCGACAGCCGGCAGTACCATACGCATACGCGGAGGAGCGTCGCTCAACGCATCAAACGACCCACTAATCGTGCTCGACGGAGTGCCTATGGAGGTGGGCGGCTCGGTGAGCGGAAGCGGTAACTTTCTCAGCCTCATCAATCCTAACGACATAGAGAGCATGACTGTGCTCAAAGATGCTTCATCGACGGCAATTTATGGCTCGCGTGCATCAAATGGAGTGATTATCATCACCACCAAGAAAGGCAGCGGCAACGACCGCCTTAAGGTGAACTTCTCGACTACCAACTCGATGCAGACACGCACAAAAGTTGCCGATATGCTCAATGCAGGAGAGATGGCTGCCATAGTGAACGAGCTTGGAACCGACAAGCAGAAAGCACTTGTGAACACCGACGTGAATACCGACTGGAACGACGAAATCTACAAGACAGCATTTGGTACCGACAACAATCTGAGCGTTGCCGGCCGTGTGACGAAGGATTTCCCCTTCCGCGTGTCGCTGGGCTACTACAACCAGGACGGAATATTGAAGACCGACAATGCCACCCGCTACACAGGAAGCATTTCGTTGTCGCCATCGCTTTTCAACAATTATCTGCGCTTTAACATCAACGGAAAGGGCACAATCAACCAAAACCGCTTTGCCAACCAGTCGGCAATATGGGGTGGCGCGACACACAGCCCCTTCACGCCGATATATGACAGCGATGCCAATAGCCCCTTCGGCGGCTACTATGAGGCACACGATGCCAACTATGTGCCCATCACCGGAGCCACAGGCAACCCGGTGGGCTTGCTGATGAACCGCAAAGACACGAGCAAGGTGTATCGCCTTATAGGAAATGTGGATGTGGATTACCGCATGCACTTCCTCCCCGACCTTCGCTTCCACGCCACAGCAGGATATGACTATTCGCAAGGCAAGGGAGAAATATATGTGCCGGCATCGGCTTATCAATATTACAACTCAAAGGGACGCGACTACAGTTACGGACCGCAGAAAAACCACAACAAGCTGCTTACCCTTTATCTTAACTATAACAAGGATTTTAAGGCGATAAACAGCACGCTTGATGTTACGGCAGGATATGACTACCAATTCTGGAAATATACCAACGCTACATTCACTGAGGTGAACACGCTGGGAGAGAATCAAGCCACATCGGCAGCCGCCGACCAGCGCCACGCCCTTATTTCATACTACGGACGTGTGAATTTTGCCTTCGACTCGCGCTACTTGCTCACTGCCACAGTGCGTCGCGACGGTTCATCGCGCTTCAGCCCCGACACACGTTGGGGAACATTCCCATCGGTGGCACTTGCGTGGCGACTCTCGAATGAGACATTCTTTGAGAGTGTGAAGAAGGTGATGAACGACTTCAAATTGCGCTTGAGCTATGGTGTGACCGGACAGCAAGACGGCATCGCCAACTACAGCTATATGCCAATCTACACCATCAGTCAGCCGGGAGCCGACTATATGTTTGGTGGCACACCAATCAACACCTATCGTCCGGCAGCCTACAATGCCAACCTGAAGTGGGAGACAACCAAGGCATATAATGCCGGAATCGACTTCGGTTTCCTCAACAACCGCATCACAGGTACGGTGGATTACTACAACCGCAAGACTGAGGACTTGCTTGCTACCGTTCCGGCAGCAGCAGGAACCAACTTCGACAAGCAACTTCTCACCAACGTGGGCAACATTAAGAGCAGCGGAGTGGAGATTGCCATCAGTGCAACACCCGTTCAGACAAAAGATTTCACATGGAGCATCAGCGCCAATGCCACTTGGCAGAAGACTGAAATCACCAACCTGAAACTGAACGAGAACGCCGAGTCGCCCAACACGCTTGTGGGCGCGATAGAGTCGCACTATGTGCAGGTGCTCTCAGAGGGCTATGCGCCCTATAGCTACTATGTGTATAAGCAGATATATGATAAGGCAACAGGACTGCCGATAGAGGGGCTCTATGCCGACCTCAACGGCGACGGCACAGTAGATAGCAACGACAAATACCGCTATCACTCGCCGGCACCCGACTGGATTCTTGGACTGAGCACTTCGCTGCAATGGAAGAAGTGGACGCTCAGCACCAGCTTGCGTGCCAATGTGGGCAATTACCTCTATAACGGAATGGCGATGAACACGGGAGCTTGGGAGACAGTGTTCTACAACGACTATCAGCTCAACCGACTCAACCGCAGCTACAACGCTACACGCTTCAACACCCGCCAGCATGAGAGCGACCACTATGTGGAGAATGCCTCATTCCTGAAGATGGACAACTTGCAGATAGGTTACAACTTTGGCAAGGTGTGCAAGTGGTGCAGCTTGAATGTGTCGGCAATGGTGCAGAATGTGTTCACCATCACCAAATACACCGGAGTTGACCCCGAGTCGCAGAGCGGCATCGACATGACAGTGTATCCGCGTCCGCGCATCTATTCACTGACCATCGGACTTGACTTCTAACCAACTAAACCCAAAAAGAAAGAAAAGATGAAAAAGATAATATTTTCAATATCGATAATGCTGATGGCGGTGCTTGCGGCTTGTACCGACGACTTGAATCAGCGCCCACAGACGGAGATTGACGCCGATGCGGTGTATGCCAATGCCGACAATTATGAGCTGGTGCTTGCCAAGCTCTATGCCTCATTTGTGATAGCCGGACAAGAGGAGGGTGGCGGCAATGCCGACATCGCCAGCAACAACGGACACGACTTTCTTCGCGGCTACTTCAACCTGCAGGAAGGTCCTACCGACGAGATGGCGGCAACATGGCTCAGTGGTGACAAAATGGAAGGCCTAAGCTATATGACGTGGGATGCCAACGACCCATGGGTGGCTGACACTTACTATCGCGCCTACTACACCATTGCGCTCTGCAATGAGTTCTTGCGCCATGCCGGCGATGATGCCATTGGCGGTTTCACAGCCGAGCAGCAAGCTAAGATACGCCAATATCGCGCCGAGGCACGTTTCCTTCGCGCACTTTCCTACTATTATGTGCTCGACTTGTTTGGCAAGGGTCCGTTTGTAGATGAAACGATGCCTGTGGGAGCGTTTACGCCCGAGGCTTACAGCAATGCACAGCTGTTTGCCTACATAGAGAGCGAATTGAAGGAGATAGAGGGTGAGCTGAGCGACCGCACGGCAGTGGTGTATGGCCATGCGCCACAGGGAGCTGCATGGGCATTGCTCGCACGCCTCTACCTTAATGCCGAAGTGTATGGTGCCGGCAATCACTACACCGATTGCGTGACATATTGCAAGAAGGTGATAAGTGCAGGCTACACGCTTGCCAAGGATGCCGTGACTTATACCGTAGATGGCACTGACGTGGTGGTGCCGGCATTTGCCACCCTTTTCAATGCCGATAACCACAAGCGCACCAATGAGCTGATATTCAACTTTGTGGTAGATGGCACCAACACCGTGTCGTGGGGAGCAACCACCTACATAGTGTGTGGAGAATGTGGCAACTCGAGTGCACAGAATGCAGCCAATTATGGACTGACGAGCGGCTGGGGAATGTTTCGTGTGCGCGGTGAGATTCCTGCACTCTTTGGCGACGTGACAGCAACAGCCGACAGCCGTGCAATGTTCTTCACCACCGACCAATACCAGTGGCTCGACAAGGCAATCGACGACCAATCCTACGGCTACTTCGGAGAGAAATTCTCAAACCTTAACGATAACGGAGAGCCTGCAAGCGACACGGCAGCCGATGGAGCAAGTATCGACTTCCCGGTGTTCCGCCTTGCCGATGTGTATCTGATGGCAGCTGAGGCGGTGCTTCGCGGCGGAACGGGATATAGCAAAGATGAGGTGCTCGGCTTTGTGAATGAGCTGCGCGAGCGTGCCTATGGCGACCGGAGCGGCAATATCAATGCCACAGAACTAACGCTCAACTTCATACTCGATGAGCGTGGTCGCGAGCTGATGTGGGAGTGTACGCGCCGCACCGACCTCATTCGCTACGGACTTTTCACCGGAGGCGGCTACTTGTGGCAATGGAAGGGCGGCGTGGCTGACGGACGCGCTACCAACAGCCGCTATAATGTGTATCCCATACCGACGGCAGAATTATCAGCCAATCCCAACCTGAAGAATGAAAACTATTAATCAGCACCGATACTAAATATGAAAAGGATAAATTATATGATATTGGCACTGGCAGCCATTGTGGCTGCTGCCTGTAGCAAGGACGGTGATTTCCTCACCACTGATGGCGCCGACAGCGTGACAATTGACGGCTCGGGCGACATAGTACTCACCTACGAGAACGCCGACGCTCTTGCACTCACACTCTATTGGAGCGAGAATGGAACGCTCACACTGAGCAATCCACTTGTGAAAGCCCCCGACAATGCCACCATCAACACTGTGGAATTTTCGGACACCGACGACTTTGCCCGCACCACGAGTGTGGTAGCCGATGCTGGAGTGTATGCGATGCAATTCACTGCAAAGGCACTCAACTCGCTGATTTCGCGCGTGGGCTTCACTGAGGCGGTGGAAAAGCCGCTTTACATACGCATAAAGTCGCAACTTGGGAGCAATATTGCTCCCACCTACAGCAATGTGCTCAAAGTGAATGTGACCCCCTATGTAATCGACATGAGTGTGGGTTTTGTGCTCGACAGCAACAAGGGCGAGACAGGTGCAACACTCGCATCGCCGGCATCTGACGGTGTGTATAAAGGCTTTATGGGGGCTTCGGGCTGGTATAACTGGTATCTGCGCGAAGGCGATGGCACCACATGGGGCAATGTAGGACTCGACGGATCGGAGTTTATGATGTCGAGCGACGACAGCAAGTGGAATTTCTGGTTCCCGGGTCTGGAGGGTTGCTACTATGTGATAGTAGATACGAAAGCGAAGGAGTGGAGCGCACTGCTCATCCCATCGCTCACCGTGAGCGGTGACCTTGCCGGAGAGATGACCTTCAACCGCAAGCAGAACACCTGGACACTCACTTGCAATGCTGCGGCAGCCGGAACAGGCAAAATAAAGATTGCCGGCGCAGGAAAGCAATATAATGTGAGCACCAAGTGCATTGACGATGCAGCAATCGACACACAGGTGGCATTTGGCGCAGCCGGAGGACAGATAACATTCGGCACCGAGGCAAGTGAAATCAACGTGAATATTCCGGTCGCAGGCGAGGTGACCCTTACACTCAACCTGAGCGACCCCAATGCGTGGGCTTGCGAAGTGCAGCAGGGTGCAGGCGAGCCAGTGGAAGAGGTGCAGAAGTATCTCTACCTTGTGGGAATCGACGATGGAATATCGGGAAGCTGGACATTCGACAACACCATAAAGCTCTACAATGAGGATGACCTCAACTACGCAGCCGTGTGCAACGTGAACTCGCTCTGGGGCTACCAGGTAGCTACCGAGGTTGACAACTGGAGCAGTGTGTATAAGATGGTGGAAGGTGATGCCGCAGGAGGAACACTCGCAATGGGCGGGCCGAACAACATTCCGGCACCAACACCGGGATTGTACTTGGTGAATGTGTCGCTCAAGTATCTCACTTATAGCACAATGGCGGTTACAGGCGTGCAATATACCGGCATTGCCGACAATTGGGACCTGCACGACATGACACCGACCGAAACGCCGGGCGTATATACAGCCGACATCAACATCACGGCAGCATCGTCGTGGGGATTCCAGATTATACTCAACGGAGACTGGGGTCAGAAGTTTGGCGGCAGCAATGGTGAACTCTATTATCTTGGTGCCAACCTCACCGATGATGCAGCGATGGCGGGCAAGACGTGCACACTCACAGTAGATCTTTGCAAATGCACATATTCGCTCACCGAGAAATAAACCCACAAGACATTGATGGGTTGAGGTGACAAGCCTTGACCCATCAATGAAATTACCCATAGATTGAAATAATTTGTCAATAAAGAAAGGAAAAAAGATATGAACATTTTGAAGAATATAGCAACTGCGGCTGTGTGTGTGGCTCTTGCATCGCTGTGCTCGTGCACACAAGACAGCCCGATTACCCAGGGTGGTGACACCGAGGAACCACAGCCCATTGACCGCACAGCCTTTGCCAAGGGTGCTGATGTGAGCTGGCTCTCGCAGCTTGAAGCTGAGGGCTACACCTTCAGCAATGCTGCCGGAGTGCAGAAGGAGTGCATGCAGCTTTTGAAGGAAGACTGCGGAGTGAATGCGATACGTCTTCGTGTGTGGGTGAATCCCGAGAAGGGTTGGAACAACATTGACGATGTGGTGTATAAGGCACGCCGCGCCAATGCACTTGGCTTGCGATTGATGATAGATTTCCACTTCAGCGACACTTGGGCTGACCCCGGGAACCAGAAAACTCCGGCTGCTTGGGCTGACTATGACCTTGAGCAGCTGAAGCAGGCAGTGGCAGGACATGTGAATGAGATTCTGACGAAGTTAAATAAACTTAATATTGAGCCTGAATGGGTGCAGATAGGCAATGAAACGCGCGGCGGAATGTTATATCCAATAGGGGCATATAGCAATGGTGCATCGTATGCAGCGCTCGTAAACTCGGCGTATGATGCAATAAAGGCTGTATTTCCCGAGGCATTGGCTATTATCCACCTCGACAGTGGCAACCGGCTCGACCTCTACACGCGCATTTTTGGCACGCTGGAGGCAAATGGAGGACGCTATGATATGATTGGAATGTCGCTCTATCCCGAGGCTGACAACTGGGAGACAATGGCAAACACTTGCATAAGCAACATCAACAAGGTGGCGGCTACCTATAACAAGCCGGTGATGATTTGCGAAGTGGGAATGAATTACACTGAGGGGGCAGTGTGTAGCAAGCTCATAGCTAAGCTGATGGATGAGGGCGGAAGTAATTTGAAGGGTATCTTCTATTGGGAACCGGAGGCTCCTGCCGGCTATAATGATGGCTACAACAAGGGTTGCTTCGACAATGGCACTCCCACAGAGGCGCTGGAGCCGTTTCTGAGGTAAGAGGTAAGAGGTAAGAGGTAAGAGGTAAGAGGGTATAGGGTATAGTAAGAGGTGAGAGGTAAGAGGTGAGAGGGTAGTTATGTTTGACATAAACTAAAGAATAACCTATAACACAGCATGAAAATGAGATTAACAGCATTTTTTGTGACTGCAATGATGACTTCAACTGTGGCTCTTGGCGCACGCCAGGAGTCGCTGCTGAAGGATTCGTGGCAGTTTTGCCGCGGTGAAGTGAGCAGCGCATCGCAGTGGGAGAGTGTGACGATTCCACACGATTGGGCTATCTATGGCCCATTTGACCGTAACAACGACTTGCAGAAGGTGGCAGTGGAACAAAACGGCGAAAAAGTTGCAACATGGAAGACAGGCCGCACAGGCGGACTTCCGTTTATCGGAAAAGGCTCGTACAAGACTACCTTTGAGGTTGCCGACACTGCCGACCGTGCACTGACATTGCTATTTGACGGTGCTATGAGCAATGCACATGTGATGGTGAATGGCAAGGAAGTGGGCTATTGGCCCTACGGGTATAATTCGTTCTATGTGGATTTAAAGGGTGCAGTGAAGCCCGGAACGAATAATCTTGAAGTGAATCTTGAGAACTTTGAGCAGGCATCACGCTGGTATCCCGGAGCCGGACTCTACCGCAATGTGCATCTCATCAACACACACCGCGTGCATATTCCGGTGTGGGGTACTCAAGTGACTACTCCTGAGGTGGCTCCTCACTTTGCTACGGTGAAACTAAGCATTGAGATTGCCGGAGCACGGCAAAAAGCAGAGTGGCCGATGGGAGAGAAGGTGATGGTGAAGACCGTGATTCTCGACCCCAATGGTTGCGAGGTGACGAGCCGTGAGAATGAATATATTGCCCGCGGACAGAAGCTGACGCAGAATTTTGTGGTGAATCATCCGAAACTCTGGAGCCCTGAAACACCGGCGCTCTATGTGGCACGCACCACTCTGAGCCTCGACGGCAAGGTGGTTGACAGCTATGATACGCGCTTCGGCATACGCTCAATCAACTATATACCCGAGAAGGGATTCTTCCTTAATGGCAAGGTGACGAAATTCAAGGGCGTGTGCAACCATCACGACTTGGGTCCGCTCGGTGCAGCCGTGAACCGTGCAGCACTCCGCCACCAGGTGGAGTTGCTCAAGGAGATGGGAGCAAATGCCATACGCACTTCGCACAACATGCCGGCTCCCGAGCTTGTGGAGCTTTGCGATGAGCTTGGAATGATGCTTATGGTGGAACCATTCGACGACTGGAGCTTCCGCCCGAAGTCGCCCAACGGCTACGGCCGCTTCTTCAATGAGTGGGCAGAGCGCGACATGGAGAACATGGTGAAGCACTA
>JBJFEF010000011.1:0-3314 GCA_051890435.1 Muribaculaceae bacterium | reverse complement strand
TGGACAAAAGTAGAGCCGTTTATGGTATTGACCTTGGTACTACCTACAGCTGCATTGCACAGGTAGATCAATTTGACCAGGCAGTAGTATTGAGAAACTTTGAGGGAGATGCAACCACACCTTCTGTAGTTTATTTCGAGGACGAGACCAACGTGGTTGTGGGAAAAGAGGCAAAGGGAATGCTTGAGACCGAGCCCGACAAGACTGTATCGTTCATCAAGCGCGATATGGGAAATGATGCTGCATTCGACAAGAGCAGCAACACTACGCCCTACCACCTCGACCCGTCGGAAATTTCGGCATATATCCTCAAGAAACTTGTGAAAGACGCCAACGACGCCAACGGCTTCCCCGAGCCGGTGAAGGACGTGGTGATCACTTGCCCGGCATACTTCGGCAACAAGGAGCGCATGCAGACCAAGCAGGCAGGTATCATTGCCGGACTCAATGTGCTCGCCATCATCAATGAGCCTACGGCAGCAGCCATTGCCTATGGCACCAAGACCAACGAGCGCAAGTCGATTCTTGTGTATGACCTCGGAGGCGGAACATTCGATATCACGCTCATCCTCGTTAATGGAGGTTCGATTAAGGTAATTGCTACCGGTGGCGACCACCACCTCGGTGGCGTTGACTGGGACACTGCACTTGCCGAGTATATGCTTGGCGCATTCAATGAGCAGAACGGCACAAGCTACTCGCTCGACGACAACAAGATGCTGAAATATCAGCTCCTCAACCTCGCCGAGACCAAGAAGAAGCTGCTCACCGCAAAGACCAAGGTGAATGTGAACATCAACTGGGAAGGCCAGTCGGCACGCTTTGAGATTACACGCGAGCTCTTCGACGCCCTCACAGCCGACAAGCTCAACGAGACAATCGACGCAACACGCAAGATTCTCGACATCGCCAAGGAGAAAGGCTTTGAAAAGATTGATGAGTATATCCTGGTGGGTGGTAGCAGCCGCATGCCGCAAATCAAGGAGCGCGTGGATGCCGAATTTGGCGTAGATGCCAAGCTCACCGACCCCGATGAGTGCGTAGCCAAGGGTGCTGCCATCTATGCAATGAACGAGGCTTATCGCCAAGCTATTGAGGACTATGAGAACGGTGACGCCGACGAGCTGCCAAAGAAGCTCAACTGCGAGCGCACCAATGTGATGAACGTGACCTCGAAGACCTACGGACTCGGACTTATCAACAACCGCGTGGGCAACATGATTTTTGCCAATACAGGTCTTCCTATCTCATTCACCGACACTTTCTACACCACCATCGACAACCAGAGCGGTGTGCGCCTGCCCATCTGGGAGAGCGACTTCACCGACAAGGAGAAGGATGCAGAGGTTGACGACAAATTCTGCCGCCTTGTGACCACCGAGCCTACTGTGCTCCGCCTCACAAAGAACTGGCCGAAGGAGACTCCAATCACCGTAACTTTCAACATCGACAACGAGGGTATGCTCTCAGTGCACGCCCAGGTGGAGAAGGACGAGATTGACTTTGAGCTGAAGGTGACCGGTGTGAAGAGCGAGGAGGAAATCCTTGAGGCACAGCGCTTCATCAACAAAGCCAACATTGAGTAAAATCGTTGAGCCACGGCTCGGCTGCAAGTGTGCTGCGCCGTGCTCACACAAATGAATACATGAGCCGATATAGATTGCATGGCATTGCTGTGCAATCTATTTGGCTATATAACTGCCAACATAATTTCATCAACGAGATTTCATGAATCCCATCCTATTAAAGCAGAGAATAAGCAAGTGGATTGAGGCTTGCCAATATCTGAAAAGTGCAGAAATCAAGGAACAACTCGATACCGACGAATGGACGGCGATTGAGGAGCTGAGCAACCTTTGGAACAAAAACTTCACAGCCAATGGGGTGAAAGAAGATGCTCTCGCCCACATCGACACGCTGAAGCGCTGTGAGGACATGCACCCCAACAACCTGAAGATAAAGGAGATGAGCAAGGCTCTCACCGGCGTGGCTCGCGAAATGATGACCAAGGACGAGGCTACCTACAATGAATTTAAGGAGGCTCTGAAGAAGGAAATCAAGCAAAATCGCCCCGTGCCCAAGACTCCGCCCGTGCCCAAGACTCCGCCCAAGGTTTCTGTACCGCCTAAGACCCCGGTCATACCTAAGACTCCGCCGCGCACCACGGTGAGCGACCGCGACATAAAGATTACGGCGGTTGACTACTGTAACAAAGACCCTCAGAACAAGCTTATCAACGACTACGGTTCGCAGATTCGTGTGGGAGCCTACTACATATATTCCCGCATGAACATCACCACAGCATTTAAGGGAAAGGTGAATGTGGAATTACAGTTTATCGACCCTGACGGCAAGGACCGTGGCACTTCAAAACGCGAAGTCAACATCGACGGCTCGGGCAAATATGTGGCAATGGGTTATGGCAACGACCAAGGCGGCTATTGGAACAAAGCCGGCTATTGGACGCTGAAATACTTTATCAACGGCAGGCTTGCCTTTACCAACCGCCTCTACATTGCGGCGGCTGAAGACACCAAGGGCTCGCTCACCATTGAGTCGGTGCTCTTTGCCAACAGCGACGGGGATGGCAATATACTGTCGGATTACGGCAGCACACTTTACAACAACACGAGGTATCTCAAGCCAAAGATTACGTTCACCACTACGCGCCGAGGCAGCACCAAGATAACAATCAAGCTCACATCACCGAGTGGCAGCGTGAGCACCTACAGCTCTACAATCAACATAGAGAGTGGACGGGAAACGTGGAACCTGTCTTCGTATGGAAATGACGAAGGCACATTCTTCACTTCGGGATCGTGGACGGTGCAATTCTATCTGGGCAATGAGCTGCTCCGCACCGAGAAAGTGCCAATCTATCAGCGCACCACACCAAAAACTCCCTACACCACCACTACCGGCGGTGGAAACGGTGGTGGCGGTGGAAACGGTGGCAAGACCCTGAAAAAGATTCTCAAGTGGGCAGCAATCATCGGAGTGATTCTCTGGGGCTTGAACTTTGTGTCGAATATGGATTGTAGCGGTCACAGCGACATGCCTGTGGAATATGCCATTGCCGATGGTGTGAAGCTCTACCAGAAGCCCAATCTCAACTCGGTGGTCAACCTCAAGCTCAACCGTGGCACTGCGCTCTACCTTGTGGAGCGCGAGGGCGACACCGGCTGGATTAAGGTGGAAACCGAAGACGGCACCAAGGGATACATTCACGAGAGTTACACACTGAGCGAGCAGATGCACACCAACATCTCTAAGCTCTTTGCAAACTCCGACCCTGCCGTGATTGAGAAGTTCCA
>JBJFEF010000010.1:0-12279 GCA_051890435.1 Muribaculaceae bacterium | reverse complement strand
GTGATGTGCACTGCCACCGGCTCGTCAATCGGAGTGATATCGAGGTCGGCTACCACATAGTCGTGCAGAAATTCGGCTGCCTCAAGCACCGTCACCTTGGTCATCTTCTCCTTCATGCGGTGCAGGCACGGGCTTTGGTCGCACATTATCGGGTATTTTCCTCCCTTCGACGCCTTCAGCAGTGCCTCCTCAAGCTCATAGGTCTTGCGGTCGGCAATGTCGGGCATTCCCTTGCTCTCCCAGATGGTGCCGCAGCACAGGTTGCTCATTCCCTCGGGGAATACCACTTCCCATCCTGCTTTCTGCAGCAAATCCACCATCTTATCCACAAGGTCCACCTTCACGGCATCGGTCTTTGCCGCTCCCATAGTCTGATTGATACAACTCGGGAAATACACCACCTTCTTCTTGCTGCACTTCAGCGTGTGCTTGCCCGAGTAGTGTGCCCCGGGAAGCGCCGGAGTCCATTGCGGAAGCCCCAGCTTGTGCAAGCTCTTGCCCACACTGCGCACTGCCGAGTCGCCGATTACGCTTTGCAGGCTGCCCGCTGCCGTGAGCACCGGCCGCAACACGCTCTCCACGCGATGCAGATTGTTGGCGGCATAATTGCCTATCTTGTAGCCCATGCTGCCCTTGGGCAGTCGCTCGGCTCGCAAGTCGTGTATCATTTCGCCCACATTTATCTTCATGGGGCACGAGGTGCTGCACAGTCCGTCGCCGGCACACGTCTCATTGCCATAATAGACAAATTGCTTCTCAAGGCGCTTCAAGCGTGCCGGGTCTTCGCCGGTAGCTCGCAGGCGCGAAAGCTCGCGCTGCACCACTATGCGCTGGCGCGACGAGAGGGTGAGCCCGCACGTAACACAATTCACCTCGCAGAAGCCGCACTCTATGCACTTGTTCACGTGGTCGTTGGTGAGTGGCATAGGCTTGAAGTGCTTGATGTAGCACTCCGGGTCGTCGTTGAATATCACGCCGGGATTGAGCAGGTTTTTCGGGTCGAAAAGCTGCTTCACCTCCTTCATTATTCCGTAGGCTTTCTCGCCCCACTCTTTCACCACAAATGGCGCCATGTTGCGTCCGGTGCCGTGTTCTGCCTTCAGCGAACCGTCATATTTGTCCACCACCAGCTTCTCCACAGCCTCCATCAGTCCCTGATATTTCTTCACCTCGGCTTCGTTGTGGAAGTCTTGTGCAATGATGAAGTGATAGTTGCCTTCGAGCGCGTGGCCATAGATGCACGAGTCGTCATATCCGTGCTCCACGAGCATATCAGCAAGATCTACGGTAGCATTGGGCAGGTCTTCAATGTGGAATGCAACATCTTCGATAATCACCGTGGTGC
Source organism: Muribaculaceae bacterium (assembly GCA_051890435.1). Taxonomy (GTDB): domain Bacteria; phylum Bacteroidota; class Bacteroidia; order Bacteroidales; family Muribaculaceae; genus CALZFJ01. Next base: position 10,934 of record JBJFEF010000010.1, on the reverse strand, counting down.
CAAGCGGGCGTGTTCCTCCCACTGAGGGGAAGATTCCCGAGCGTATTGCCCAATATTTGGAGTATTCAGCCGGATTGTCGGTGAATTTTGCCGGAACGTAGAGCTTGAATGGCTTCAGCAGCTCATTGATTGCCTCGATGTTCTTCTCAAGCTCCTCTTTGCTGTCGGCTTTGGTCTCGGTGAGCACTGCCGTCAGCCCCTCTCCGGTCGGGTCGTTAACCGACGAGAGCGACTTCTTGTCGAGCATCTCGGCGCTGTGCACCGGTCCGTTCTTCATCGCCACCACAGCCTCGCAGGCAGTGCGCATGTCGCTGAAGTAGAGCATCGCGCTTGCCGAGTGCTTGTAGAGGTGTCCGGTAGCCATCTTAAATTCGCTTCCGAAGCCCAGCGTTCCCTCCGAACCCACCATGAGGTGCGTGATTATCTTGAACGGGTCGGTATATACCACAAATGGATATATGTTGAGTCCGGTCACATTCTTGATGGCATATTTATGCTTTATTCGCGCCACGAGTTCCTTGTCGGCATTCACGCGGTCGCGAAGTTCCTCTATCTTCTTGATGAAGTCGGGGTGTGTGCGCTTGAAGTTGTCGCAGCTGCGGCGGTCGCCGGTGTCGAGCACAGTGCCATCAGCCATCACTATGCGCACCGACTGCAATATGCGGTCGCTGTTGGCATGTGTGCCGCAGTTCATCCCCGACGCATTGTTCATCACTATGCCGCCCACCATAGCCGACTTCTTCGAGGCGGGATCGGGCGAGAATATGCGGCCGTAGGGCTTCAGTATCTCATTCACACGCTCTCCGATGATGCCCGGCTGCAAAGTGATGGTCTGCGCATCAGCCGACACCTCATAGCGTTCCCAGTTTTTCCCTGCCACTATCAGTATCGAGTCGGTCACAGCCTGTCCCGACAGGCTCGTGCCTGCCGCACGGAAGGTTACCGGCAGCTCTAATTTGTCGGCGAGGCGAAGCAGCCGTGCCACCTCGTCCTCATCTTTCGACCTCACCACTATCTTGGGCAGATGGCGGTAGAATCCCGCATCGGTGCCCCACGCCAAGCAGTGCAGGTCGTCGGTGTAAATCCTGTCCTTGGGAATAAACTCCCGGGCAGCTTTGAGATACTTTTTATATTGCTCGTCCATAATCATTGTTTTTATGAGGCGGTGTCGTGAAAAAGGCTGTTGACGCGATAGTGGTGCTTATCACCACAATGCTTTTTCACGGCACCTCTCCGGGGTCCTATCTGTATAAATAGTATTTTGCCGATTTTGCCTTGAAGGCTTCCACGTCCTTGTTCCAATAGTCGATAATGTCGGCTACCTTATAGTTCTTGGTGAAGCGCAAGCGTATCTGGTCGCTTCCGCACACCTTGTCAAACATATTGAAGCGCTTCTCCACGCCCTCAAGTTCAAATGTCTTGTGGTCGGGATACATCTCGGCAAGCACCTGCATTGCATAGAATTGCAGCAGCGAGAGGTTGGCATCGAGCGTGTCGGTGATATAAATCTGTACACCCTGCAAGTTCTCGCCCTTGCCGGTGCTGTAGAATGGCTTGTAGTGTATTGCGCGGAATATCACGCCGGGCAGCTGCAAGTCGTTCATCTTCTTGGCAAACTTCTCAGCATCAATCCACTGTGCTCCTATCAGCTGGAACGGAAGTGTGTAGCCCACACCGATTGAGATTCCATAAAGCTCTCCGAGGATTCCTGTGGCGGGATAGTAGTCGCTCACATCGGGATTCGGAATGTGAGGCGACGGCAACAGCCACGGCATCTCGGTCTGGCGGTAGTTCATGTAGCGGTGCCAGCCTGTCATGGGAACCACTGTGAGTTTCACTTTCTTACCGCCGGCAAGCATACCCTCCTCATTGAGCATCACTGCAAGCTCACCGGGAGTGAGGCCGTAGAGGTAAGGAATGGGGAATTGGCTCACAAACGATGTGAAGCCTTCCTCCACCAAGTTTCCTTCCACCTTGTATCCACCAAGCGGATTGGGGCGGTCGAGCACCACAAATTCCTTGCCCTGCTCGGCACATGCCTCCATTGCCACTCCCATAGTGCTGATGAATGTGAATGAGCGGCAACCGATGTCCTGAATGTCATACACCAGCACATCCACATCTTTGAGCATCTCCTTCGTGGGCTTGCGGGTCTTGCCATATAGCGAATACACTTTCACGCCGGTTGCAGGGTCGGTGGAGTCGCCCACCTTGTCGCCGGCATGCACATCGCCGCGCACTCCATGCTCAGGACCATATAGTGCCACAAGCTGCACATTCGCAGCCTCGTGGAGTATATCTACCGTCGATTTCAGTTGGTTATCCACTCCGGTGGGATTGGTTATAAGTCCCACGCGCTTGCCTTCGAGCACCTTGAAACCGCTATCGCGCAGTGTCTCAACGCCGGGCTTCACCAGCGCATTTGCCGCCACCGCAGCAGCGGCAAACACTGTCATCAATAATATCTTCTTGATCATCATCTTTCCTAAATTACTTCAATCCATAGTTCGGGTCGATTTTGCGGTCGGCAAAGTAGGTTATCACCACCGTTGCCACGCAGCATGCTATCACCATCCAGAAGAAGAGTGCATAGCCCATCATTTCCTGCAAGTAACCTGCAAACATGCCCGGTATCATCATGCTGAACGCCATGAATGCTGTGCATATTGCATAGTGCGACGTCTTGAACTCGCCTTCCGAGAAGTAAATCATATAGAGCATATAGGCTGTAAAGCCAAATCCGTAGCCAAATTGCTCTATGGCTATGGCAATGCTTATGAGCACAAGGTTGGTTGGCAGGCACTCGGCAAGATACACAAATGTGAGGCACGGGAGCGTCATTCCGGCTGCCATCCACCACAGCGACTTCTTCAAGCCCACTTTCGAGGCATATAGTCCGCCAAGTATTCCTCCAATAGTGAGGAACAGCACGCCTATGGTGCCGTAGGCAAGTCCCACATTCTCAGTCGAGAGTCCAAGTCCGCCCACTTCGCGCGATGCCACAAGGAATGGTGTGCACATCTTTATAAGGAATGCCTCGGGCAAGCGGTAGAGCAGCATAAAAAGTATGGCAAGTATCAGTCCCGGCTTGGTGAAATAGGTCACAAACGTACGGCCAAACTCTCTTATTATCTCCTTCGCACTCGTCTTCCCTGCCTCCGGCTTCTTCTCCACCTCAGGGCGAGGCATGAAGAATGTGTGATAAAGCGTCACGGCACAGAATAGCACCGCAGTCACAAGCAGCGTGATTTGCCACGACATCGGTATGTCGCCCGTATTAGTCTCAATAAGTCCGGCAATATACACCAGCACACCCTGCCCGAATATCGACGACAAGCGGTAGAATGTGCTGCGAATGCCCACAAATGCTGCCTGGTTCTTCTGCGTGAGCGCAATCATATAGAATCCGTCGGCTGCTATGTCGTGAGTAGCTGATGCAAATGCCGTTATCGCAAATAGCAGCAGCGTGATAGTAAACAGGCTTATTGGCGTCTGTCCCGATGCTATCATCTCCGGATCGGGATGTGGCATCGACAGTGTGAGCAGCACAAATGCTGCCGACATGATTATCTGCATCACTATCGTCCACCAGCGTTTTGTCTTGATTATATCCACAAAGGGGCTCCAGAAGGGCTTTATCGCCCACGGCAAGTAGAGCAGACTCGTGAACAGCGCCATCTGTCCGTTGGGTACGCCCATCTTGGCAAACATCATCACTGAAATGTTATTCACTATGAAGTAAGGTATTCCCTGTGCAAAATAGAGCGTAGGCACCCACACCCATGGTGATATGTTCTTTAGTTTGTTCATAATAGTTGTTTTTTAGTATAGGGTTGTTATGTTGGCATTTATAAAATAGTGCAATAATATCTCCTTGTAGTTGTAGCCTTTCTCGCCCATCACTGCTGCGCCTATCTGGCACAAGCCCACGCCGTGGCCCCAGCCTGCTCCGCGCAGCACGAATTTGCCCGGAACTCCATCCTTCACATCGTGGCGCTCCACTATGAATGCCGAGCTATAGAGGTGCGATGCCGACAGAGTGCGGCGTATCTCAAGCTCCTTGCCTATGGTGAGAGTCTTTTTCGTTCCCACTATCTTCAGCTTGTAGAGTCGGCCCGATGTGCCGCGTGCCACGGGCTGAAGGTCGAGAATCTGCCCGTAATCGACGCCCGAGCGGCGCAATATGAGTGCTGCAAGTTCCTCTTGCGTGTATTCCACCGTCCAGCGGTAGAAGTCGGTGGTTTCCTGGTCGTAGTTGTTGAGCACCTGCGAGAGTATCTGCTTGTCGGTGGTGTTGCAATATGCCTTGGGCGATGTTAGAATCCACTCCTCGGCAGCAGCCTCCTTGGTGAGGTCGGGGAAGTTCATCTCGTCTTCTCCGTCGCGTCGTGCCTCAAGATAGTCGTAGTGCTTTGGTTCCCAGCAATTTTCAAATTCTTCATACACTCCGCCACAGCACTTCGAGAATCGTGCATCGCACAGCTCTCCGCCATAGGTGAGCACCTCGCCCCAAGTAGCCTTGATGGCATCGCGCACTTTTTCGGTGCTCTGGCGGGTGATACCCTGGTAGCGCTGGCAGTGGTCGTCGGCACACACATCAAAGTTCACATGGTCCTCGCGGTCATACCACTTTATCATCTCATTGTCGTCACCGTCTTCACAAGCCTTATAGTCTTCATGCTCCTCGGTGATGCGCTTGTTTTTGTCGATTTGCGCCAAGAGCCAGCTGCGCGAAATCACGGCATGTGCCTTGAGCAGCTCAAGCGACGCCGTAGCGCTCATTTCGCTCGAAATCACACTCAGCAGGTAGTCCTCCACCGGAAGCACATTCACAGTGGTGAGTCGTCCGTTCTCCACTATCAGGTGCAAGGCGCCGCTGAATCGCTGGTTCTCCTTGCGCTCCCAGTGGAAATTCACGCCTATTGTCACGTCCTTCAGCTCGAAGAAGCCTTCGCCTGCCGGCTCAAATGCCACCTTGTCGGCCACACTGCCATTCCAAGCCACTCGCCCGTCGGCTGTAGCCTCGGCATGCTGTTCGCCGGTCACAATGGTGCCATCGGCAAGGCGGTAGTCGCCAAAAAGCACGAAATCCACCTGCGGCTCATTCATTATGCCCACTTTCACGCGCGGTACTCCACTCATAGTTTATCTCAATTTGTTGTTTCTTATCTTTTATGTTTTATCTTTTCACTTATTTCGGCAACTTCGGCATCGGTGATACACACCTCACTGAATATTGCCGCTATATCCTCAGCGGTAATCCGCTCATAGTCCTCAATCCTCGAGCACACCACGATACCCCCCAAATCAACCGATGCCGGTGAGATGAGCAATTGTCTGTCGCCCTCGGCATAGTAGCAATCGGGTCGGTGCTTTCGGCGCGGAATCACCACCACCGTCAGCTTACCGACTTCTTCTGCCCGGCACAGCACGTTCATCATCGGCTCTTCCTGCCCATCAATCAGCGGCAATGTGGCATAAAGCTGCTCAAATAGTCTGGCGCCTGCATCCACATCAGTGCTTTCTATCACATAGCAGTGTCTGCCTCCGATTTTCACCTCGCTCAGCGTGCCTCTTGTGCCCTCTCTCGCCACCTCACTCTTGGCGGCACACGCTATTTCAGCCTCAATGGGCATAGTGCCCTTCGTTCCGGCTTGAAAATGGCAATGGTCGGGAGCCGAGGCTCCGCAGCACGGACCGTTGTAGAAAATGGTGTAGCCTTGCATCAGCATTGCCAACCGCATCATGTCGCCTATGCGCGACACGATGCGTTGGGCTGTATGCTTGCGTGTGGGAATTGTGAAATGCTTCGTGAAGATGGGATAGGGATTCACGATTATCTCATAGTCGCCCCACTCTATCACGCGCTGCTCCACCGGGCGATTGGCTTTGCACAAGAAGCATTGCCTATTGGCAATAGAGGCTTTGTCAACCTTTGCTGCCGATGAGCGCAACCGCTCGGGGTTGCACTGAATCACCACTCGCGAGCCATCCACGGTGAGTTCACGCTCTTTCACTTGGCTGAGCTTGGCATAATTGTCGCATGCAGTGCCCCATTCAGCCATTTGCTGCCCGAATAGTGCCTCTATTGCGTCAATCGTCGGCTCTTCCATTCCCCTACGATGCTTTTTGCTTATTTCTTCTTGTTCATCGCAATGCGGGCTTTAAGCTCCCATGTGCGGATGCGATCCTTGTAGGTGTTGTTGCGGTTCATCTTCTCCACGTCGAGAGCGGCATCGCTGTTGTCGTCCCAGCGGCGGCAGAGATATACCGATGTATATACACGGCCTATCTGGTAGGTGCGCGACATGTTCAAGCCAAGTGCATAGTCCTCTCCGTAGTTCACTGCCGGAAGTTTCACGCTGCGAAGCACCGGTGTGTAGAATGCACGCGGAGCACCAAGTCCGTTAATGCGGAGTGCATTGTTACGGCCATTCTCCGGAGTCCACTCCTTGTGATCAACGAGTCCCGGCGGAATGATGTTCTTGTTGATGTCGGTGAGGGTATATGAGCCCACTACCATTGCGCAATTCTGCTCATAGAATGCCCCTACCATAGTGCTGAGGGTGTTCTCGTCGGCATAAACGTCGTCGCTGTCGAGCTGTACGCAGAATTTGCCCACCTGCGGGTGATGTGCAGCCACATTCCAGCAGCCTCCCACACCTATGTCACCGGTAATGAGGTGTATCACCTGTGGATTGTTGCCGAATTTCTCACGGATAATCTCAGTGGTGCGGTCGGTAGAGCAGTTGTCGATGATGATTACGTTGAATGGGAAATCGGTCTTCTGCATCAATGCGCTCTCAATGGCGTCGGCAATGGTGCGCTCGCGGGTGCGTACCGGAATAATTACAGATGCCTCAACGGCAAACTTATCCTCTCCAAACTCGATGTGCTTAAACTCGGGTGCAAGATAACCGCCTATCTCCTTGAGGTGCTCGGTAACGGCTTGCTCCATCTCAATCTGGCGTCCGCGGTTGCGCGGATCCACATAGTCAAACATCTTCTCGCCGCTCTTGCGTGTGTCGAGCTCAATGTCGCTATAGAGGAACTCATTGATATGCTCAAGAGCTGCAAACTGGCTCAGCTTCAGGCGCAGGTCGTAGAGTCCGGCGTGCTCATAGTCGGCTTTCATCATCGATGCTGCCTTCTTGAATGCCTCTGCGCAGAAGAAGAGCACCGAACCAAAGTCGAAGTCGTCGCGCAAGCTACCCATCTGGTAGTCGATCACCGGTGCCTTGGTGCGGTCGGGCTCGTCGCCGTTGTAGTGGTCGGCATAGAGCATTCCTGCCTCGGTGTCCTCTGCAAGCTTCACAAATCGGTCGAGGGCAAATACGCCAAATTTCAGGCGATCATATTTTGTGTAGAGAAGCACATAGTCGGCATCGGCGTGCTCGGCTATCTTCTTGATTGTCTTGCTCGAATTCAAGCCGTCGATTTTAATCACCTCACAGCCCTCTACTGAGCCTGTGCCTTCTTCTTTCTGAAGAAGATAGATGGTTTTAACCAAGTAGTCATACGACTTCAACTCAGCCACTGTTGCTGCCACCTGCTGTGCATCGGCAAATGGGATAAAGCAGTTTACTGTCTTACTCATTGTTCTTTTTCTTATTGTTAATAGTTGTTTATATATTAAATATGTTTATTTTCTCGTTTTGTTTGTTTTCTCGTTTTGTTTATTTTCCCGTCCCCGAAAGGAATTCAAGCACCTTGCCCATGAGAAGCTCACGGCCGCCGGCATCCTCTATGGTCTCAAATGGGAATCCGAGCACACATGTGCGGTAGCCGGGCTTGCAACTTGCCACTCCTGCCGGTATGTTGTTCTCGCGATAGCGCATAATGGTGCTTCCCGTAGCCGGGTCGGCGGGGAAGATAGCATCGGGCGACTCCACACAGTAGCATTTCTCATTGAGCTCGCTCGAGAATTTCCACTCTTTGCCGGGCATATCAAGTGTGTGCAGCACCGATGGCACCGAATACACCTCACCCGTCTGCGAAGCTTGTCCCACTCTCCACTGGTAGCCGAGCACTTCCTTGGCAAATTTCTTGCCACGCTCGTCCTTCAGGTTCTTGTTGTCCCAAATGTCGGTTGCCACAAACGCTCCGGTCACAAAAATGCTGCCACCGGCGTTGCAATATTCGGTGATTGCCGTCTGAAGCTCCACCGGGAATGCCTTGTAGCGGCTGGGATATGCTCCACGGCCTATGCTATATTCTTTCTGCTTTCCGAGAATGAGATCTACTATGGGATATTGCGAAAGCTCCACCTCGCCGTCGTTCACCGTTGCCACGCTTGCCGATGCAAATGAGTAGCCTGCCTTCATGATTGCCTCGCCATGCACCGCAGGATAGTCGAAGGTGTTGCCGGCAATCACCGCCGTTTCATAGTTGGAGCGGCTGGCTCCGAAGCCTGCTGCATCGTCGTCCATCCACGGTATGTCGCGGCGATACTCAAATTGCGACCCGATAAAGCATATATCCTTCACATAGGGCACGCCATGGTCTTTCTCATCATAGAATCCTGCCATCTTGCCTGCATCAAACCAGTCGGGCGCCGACACGCGTGTGAATCCGTTCACCACCAGCACAGTGCCCTTTGAGCCTTCGGCAACGCCACAAGCAAGCACCTCCGAGGGGAAGCTGCGGCCTCCGGCATTCATTGCCTCGATTTTGTAGCTGTGTATTTCGTGGTCGGTGATTGTCACGTCGAGTTGTGGCTCTTTCACCACATCAAGCAGCTTGAAGGCTCCCTTGCCCACGCGCTCCCACACCACAAAGCTTGTTGCCTCGGCATTGTCGCAAAGGGTGTCGGTGGTGGCTTTCCACTTCAGGCTGAATGTGTTGTCACCGCTCTGCGTGATTGCAAAGTTGCTCACCGGCAGCGGCTGCACCACAAAGCTGCGGCCGTCGCGCTTGGCAAGAAACTCAAGCATTCCCTTATAGATGGCTCGGCTCACAGTGAAACGGAAGTTGGGGTCGAGTCCATATTTCATGTCGGCAAAGTTCTGGTGCGACAGCAGCTCGAGCAGCATCGTTGGCACCTCGGGCACTCGTGCCTCAAAGTACGATTTGTCCCACATGCCGCGACGTGTCCACAGCGGCTCATATTGGCGGCGTATGTCGTTCACGATGTTGGTCATCACCAGGTCGGTATAGGTGCGCGACGTGATGCGCGGAGTGCCGTTGGCATATTTGCCGAATTTGTTGGTGCAATAGATTCCCAGCGTGCCAATGATGTCATCGTTCATTGTGGTTCCGGCATCGCTGTGGAAGGCAAATGAGAGATCTACCGGGATTTTCAGTCCGCCATATTGCGGATACACCTCCGAGCCGCCTGCAAGATAATTCACCCAGTAGCCGCGGCTACGGTAGTCGTCGGTATAGTCGTTCACGCCATGCGAGGGCGAATAGATGCTGTCGGGCACACCTGCCCACTGCATGAAGTAGCGCGCAGCCTCGGTGTAGCGCGGATGTTCGCTTATTTGGTAGCGATAGTCAATGTCGGGGAGCGCGATCGGCTTCTCGGCACTCGAGTCGCTACTCTTCACATTCTCGGCAAGAGCCTGCACCTTGCGGGCAATGTTGCCCATTCCACCGCCTATCTTCACAGCATCGGCTGTCACCACGGCATCCTTGCCCTTCTCCGAATAGTTGAGCACCTCCACCACATTCTTGTTCAAGCCTTTCACAAGCGGGAAGTGACCCAAGTAAATCCAGGTGCCGCCACCCATCTGCTGGTTCACCACAAAGGTGTGCTCTCCGTCGGCGGCATTGATGCGATACACCACATCGGTAGCGCTGTTCTCAAGCGACTTATAGCTGATATACACAGCATAGCTCCCTGCCTCGGGCATCATGGCATTCCACGCAGCGGTACTCAGTTTCTTCTTGTTCTTGGTGGCTTTCACCTTGCGGTAGCTACCCTCGGTGAAAGGATTCTCAAAGCCCTCATAGTGCTTGCGTGCATAGGCAAAACCAGCGCCTTCGCCCCTCTCCCACTTCTCCGAGCCTCGTGTTTCGGCATATCCCGGCTGAGCATTGCCGCCATCGCCATCCACTATCACCTCATAGCTGCTCGTGTCGCGCTCGCGAGGGCTCATCACTATCGCACCGGCATTCTCAAGCATCGGCATCAGGTAAGGCATCACAAAACTTTGGGTGTAAAGGTCCTCCACGGTCTGGAAGATGCGTGCACGCTGCCACTCCCAGCGGTTGAGCTTCGGCTCGAAATACCAGCCATGGCTCTGCCACAAGGCAATTATGTTGCCGTCGAGTCCGCTCTTGTAGGTGAATTTGGGCTCCACACGAGTGATAAACCGCTTCTCGTGCTTGCGCCTTATGTCCTGACTGAAAAGTGGCATATAAGCCTCAATATCATTGCCGGCAATGGTGAGTTTCACATCATATCCTGCACACTTCTTCGGCAGCACACCGGCAATCTCTTTGCAAAGGCGGTCGATGCTGTCGTGGGTGAAAGGCACATAAGCATAAGTCTCACTGAGGTCGATAGTCACACAGCGCTGAGCATCGTCGGCAATGAGGCTGTTCACCTTAACCTGTCCGATAATCATCGATTGAGGCACCGTAGCCTCCACCTTTTGTTGCACATTCACTCGCGTGAGCGCCGACAGTTCCTCGGCACTGCTGCTACCCGAGAATAGTAATCCTGCAACCAGCACGGCTGCCGCAATAGTTGTTCTTTGAGTTATTTTCATTTCAATCATCTTTTCTGTTTTGAGGATTTTGCCATCCATATCTCCACCTGCAAGTTAAGGATTTTCCACTCTCACGCTCCCTCACCGCACATTGCCGGCGGGGTACGTTTCCTCCAGGTTTCGACTTCAGCGGAAGTGGCGTAGCCACTAAGTCCCACTTCCCGACAAAGTTAATATTTTTATCATACACAGAAAAGCAAATTTTCACATATTTTCAGC
>JBJFEF010000009.1:0-12348 GCA_051890435.1 Muribaculaceae bacterium | reverse complement strand
GCCTTGTGCCCGAGAAGTTGTGCCATTTCATAGAGAAGGGTGGCGGTGGTAGTCTTTCCGTTGGTGCCGGTCACACCCACAAGGGCAAGTTTCTCAGAGGGGCGGTCCCACCACTCCGATGCCAAGTGGGCAAGCGCAATGGTGCTGTCGGGCACCACCACATAGCACACCTCGCTGCTTGGCTCGGCAGGCAGCTCCTCACACACCACGGCAGCCGCTCCGGCAGCCACCACTTGAGGGATAAACTTGTGGGCATCGACTGCCACACCACGCACTGCCACAAAGAGGCTTCCTGCCGATGCGGCACGCGAGTCGCACACCACGTCGGTAATCGTGCGGTCGGCATTGCCGGTCACCGATTTCACCTCAATGCAGGAGAGAAGATTTTTTAGATTCTTTTCCATATAACAGGCAGAATATCTATATGTTTCTTTTTTGTAGAAAATTTATAAGTTTTTATCCATTCCGGGCGCTTGCAGGCATAGCCGCAACCGCTATTATAGTTTCAGAGTGCAAAATTACTCAACGATTTTCAATTATTGAGCATAATCGCCAAATAATTAGCACAAATATCGTGCTTCACTCTCTTAGAGTGAGCTCCACCATTGTGCCTTTTTCCACTTGCGTGCCGGCACGCACACTCTGCCGTGCCACATAGCCATAGCCATGCAGCTTCACTTTCAAGCCTGCCGACTCAAGCCGCGAGATTGCCTCGCGTGCGCCAAGACCCAGCACATCGGGCACACCGCCCTCGGCAACATTGCGCGGCGAGCGGAAGCGCTTCAGCTCCTTTATCCCGGCATTGGCAACAAGCTGTGAGTTGTGGCTGCGGTCGGCAGTGGTGGCAAAGAAAGTGGGTCGGGTGGTCGATTTCTGCTCAGAGGCATAGAAGTCGTTCACATTGTTGAGCATGCCGAGCGAGTAGAGCTTCAGAGCAATGTTCTTCAGCACGGTGCCGCTACTGCGTGCCGCGCCGCAATTTGCACCTTCCATCACCACTATGCACGAGTATTTTGGGTTCTCATAGGGGAAGAATCCGCAGAACGAGAGGCGCTTCTTAGCCGAGTAGCCGCGTCCCACTTCGGTCACATAGCAGGTGCCCGTCTTTCCGGCGATAGCCACCTTGTCATTTTTCAAGCTCTTTCCGGTGCCATATTCCACCACATTGCGCAGCATCTCGGCAAGCTTGCGGGCATTGCCCGGGGTGCACACTTGGTCGCGGATGTAGGTGAGCGGCACTATTGAGTCGGGTTCACCTTCGCGCATAAACCGCTGCACAAGTCGCGGGCGCACATAGCGTCCGCCATTGGCAATGGCATTATACATGGTGAGTGTGCAAATGGGCGGAATGAGGGTGGAGTAGCCGTATGCCATGCGCGAAAGCTTCACGCGGTCCCAGTTCTTGTTGCCCACGCTGTCCACCACCGGAATGGTTTCGCCTGAAATGCCAATGTTGAGCGGGTCGAAGAATCCCATCTCGCGCAAGCGGTGGTGAAACATTCCCGGCTTGCTCTCATAGCGGCGCAAGATAATCTTTGCCATTCCTATGTTTGACGAATAGGCTATCACATCGCGAATGCGCATCGATGCCATTCCGTGGCTGTCGGTGATTGGTCGCGCATGGGCGTAGGCAAAGCTGTGCCCGGTGGCTATGGTGGCATCGAGGTCGCTCACTATGCCATCTTCGAGTGCTATCATCATCGAGATTGGCTTCATCACCGATCCCGGCTCATAGCCCATCACGGCATGGTTTTCGCCCTCAATGTAGTCGTTGATGTTGGGATAATATTTCAAGTTGCTGATAGCCTTGATTTCACCCGTATTCACCTCCATGAGCACTGCCGTGCCCCAGTCGGCTTCAGAGCTTTTGCACACGGCACTCAGCTCCTGCTCCACAATCTCCTGTAGCCCCACATTGATGGTGGTGAGCACGTCGTAGCCTTTCTTGGCAGGCTTGTGCTCCCACAGCCCAATGCTGTTGGCGTATTGTGCGCTGCTTGCCTCACCGGGCTCGCCATAGAGCATATCGTCGAGAGCACGCTCCAAGCCGCTTGAGCCAGCCACGCGCTGCTTGACGGTGTCGTAGGCAATTTTGCCGATGCTTCGAGCTGCCATGCGTCCGTAGGGATTGCAACGGCGCGGCTGTTCCTCATAGTAGAATCCGCTCTTCGACACACCGAGTTTCAAGAAGGGGAATTTCTTCATGCGCTGCAGCTGGCTATATGTGAGCTTGTTGCCAATGGGGAAGCTGCGCACGCCACGCTTGGTGTAGCGGTGTGTGTAGGCATTCATAATCTGCTCCTCCCACTCCTTGGCAGTGCGGTAGGGCGAAATCACTGCCAGACTGTCGCACAGCGGCTTGATGTAGCGCTTTAGCGTGTCCTCTTTGATGCCCTCCGAGCGCAGGTCGAGGCGCGGCAGATAGAAATTCACATTGGCGGCAAGCACAGTGCGGTCGTCGGCAAGAATCTTGCCGCGCTCAGGCTCTACCACGCGGGTGCGGTTGAGCGACTCAGCCTTTGCATCCCAGTCGGCCTTGTGAATCACCGTGGTCGAAAATAATCTTGCCGCCACAGCAATCGCCACAAACACAATCCCCACCATAATGAAGATATAGCGGCCCATTATGTAGTCACGATTCTTGCGCTTTGTCATTTTGCAGAAATGTTAAAGGGTGGACAATCGGGTGATTTCAAGCCAAGGTTGAGCGAATCGACAAGCTGGTGCATCTCGGTTTCGCGAATGCGCGAGTAATATGAAGCACTGGCATTCACATAGTCGGTCTTCACACGGGCAAGCTCCACTTTCAGCTGCTTTATCGTCTGCATATCGAGCTGGCACATGAATTTATTGGCGATATATCCCATGAAAAACAGCAACACCAGCAACAGCACACCCGAGTAGCGGCGCACCAAAGTGATGGGGATAAACTCGCCATATATTATCGGCTTGATAAAATTTTTCTTCTTGCTCTTCTTCTCAGCCATAATTCTCTGAATTATTTTGTTAAGTCACTGCACTCCATGCGAGAGTGTTATTAATCAATCTATCTAAAGGAGTGAATATCGCTAATTAATCTATCACAATCTATTCCCCGATTTATTTGCGGCTATCAGCGACGTCGTCCACAAGCTCGGCAATTCGCAGCTTGGCACTTCGCGCTCGCGGATTGCGTGCCACCTCCTCGTCGCTCGCCACAATCACCTTGTTGTTAACAGCCCGGAGCGGTGCGTTCACGCGGCCGAAGAAATCCTTCTCCACCTTTCCCTCCACATTGCCGCTCTTGATGAAATTTTTCACCAAGCGGTCTTCGAGCGAGTGATAGGTGAGCACCACAAGGCGTCCGCCGGGTGCAAGCACCTTCAGCGAGCTTTGCAGCAGCTTCTTCAGCGTGGCGATCTCATCGTTCACCTCAATGCGCAATGCTTGGAACACCTGTGCCAGCTCCTTCTTCTCAGCCTTGGCGGCAATGAAAGGTTTCACCACCTCCACAAGTTGTCCTGTGGTGGTGAGCGTGCCGGCATTGCGTGCCTTCACTATTGCCGACGCCATGCGGCGTGCCTGCCTCAGCTCTCCATAGAGATAGAGCACATCGGCAAGCTGCTCCTCGGTGTAGTTGGCAACAATCCACGCTGCATCGCGGTGAGCGTCGCGGTTCATGCGCATGTCGAGGCGTCCGTCGGCACGAAACGAAAATCCACGCTCCCCTTCGTCGAAGTGATGAAACGACACTCCAAGGTCGGCAATGATTCCGTCAACCTTCTCCACGCCATAGAATCGCATGAAATTGCACAAATAGGCAAAATTGCTGTGCACAAAAGTGAATCGCGAGTCGTCGATGCGGTTGGCATACGCATCAAGGTCTTGGTCGAAGCTATACAGATGCCCTTGGGGGCCAAGCTTCGACATAATGGCACGCGAATGTCCGCCGCCACCAAAGGTTACATCTACATAGGTGCCGTCGGGCTTAATGTGAAGCCCCTCGATACACTCATCGAGCAGAGCCGGAATGTGATACACTATTTCATCCATAATGCGCAATATCAACCGTCACACACGTTACAATCCTTTCTCAGCCACCTCTTATGCACACGCTTGCGACATCGACTCATACGATGCCAAAATGCCTCAAAATCAAGCATAATAGTGGTGGGCGGAAATTCAGCGTAAAGTTAGCGAATATTCTTCGATAATTTACAAACCTAAACCACTTTTTTTCAAAAAATTGGTAAAAAAGTTATTAACAACCTCCCGGGCGTTTACATTCGTAAATCACACCCGCTTCTTCACGGCAACAAAGTCACCCATCGGCTACCCGAAAAGCCGCCTGCAACTGAGCGCAAAAAAAATTTGTGGAGCCAAGACTCACGTCGCAACTCCACTCAATTTATATCATGAAAAAAATTTTTAAATCTTACACACGATAGCGAGCACCGCCACACTTTGCCTTCACTCCACTTGTGAGCGACAATGGCGCTGTGCCACAGCCATTATTGCACACCATCCTCATAGTGGATGGGAATCTCGCGATTCATGCTCTGCTCAAGCGAGATAAGCGTCTCGGTGGCAGTTACGCCGGGGATGTGCTGTATCTTGTCGTTGAGTAGCTCCATAAGGTGCTGATTGTCGCGGGCATATAGCTTGATGAGCATAGTGTAGGGACCGGTAGTGAAGTGGCACTCCACTACCTCCTGAATCTTCTCCAATTCAGGAACCACATTGCGATACATTGAGCCTCGCTCAAGTTTCACTCCTATATAGGTGCAGGTGGCATAACCGAGCACCTTGGGGTTTACACGGTAGCCCGAACCTGTAATCACGTTCATGTCAATCATGCGCTGAATGCGCTGGTGTATCGCCGCACGCGACACTCCACACTCAAGTGCTACGTCTTTCGATGGTATGCGGGCATTGCGCATAATAATCTCAAGTATCTTTTTATCAAGATTGTCAATCTTCTCCATATTTTTGATGTCTTTTCATTTCATGATATGCAAATTTATAGCAAATTTTTAAGAAAACCACACAAAAACGCAACAAAATGTTTCACATTAGCCACTTTTTTTGAATTTTTAGCGCAAAAACCTTCTGATTATCCATTTTCCACCACCTATACCTCCCGGCCGTCGGCATCTCGCAAAGTGGCAGCGTCGCCTGCCCGATAACACCACGATGCAGGCAATAAAAAAGAGACGGACATAGCTGTCGCAGCATGTCCGCCCCAAAGTAGATTCGATATATTGCTTTGGAAGTGATTATTTCTTCTCAGGCTCAAGACCTACGGTCTCTACCTCAAATACGAGTGTCTCGTTAGCCTTGATGTTACCACGACCTTCTACACCGTATGCAAGGTCACCGGGAATGTAAAGAGTGTATTTTGCACCCGGCTTCATCATGAGCAAGCCCTCCTTAAATCCGGGAACTACACCCATGGGCGACATTGCCACTGCATTCTCCTTCTGAGCGTCAAACTCAGTGCCGTCGATGTGCTTGCCCACATACTTCACCATGATGCGGTCAGTAGTCTTGAAGCACTCACCTGCACCTTCGTTGATAACCTTGTATGCAAGACCGCTGGCAGTCTTCTTAATCTCTTTGTCCTTAGCCATTGCTGCTGCAATGTAGTCGGCACCTGCCTTCTTGTTGGCTACTGCTTCAGGATCGTTCTCCTTTGCCTCACGCGATACGCGCTGCATAAGCTCCATCACCTTCATCTGGATAGCCTGTGGATCCTTAGCTGAATCAGCAAGGAATGCCTTCTTGAACTCATTGAGGACGAGCTGAATGTCAAACTCCACCTTCTGAGTCTGCTTGATGTTGCGGAACATGTTAACAAGCTGGTTACCAAGACCAATACCCATCACATAGCTTACGTCGCTGGTGTCGGCATTGAGCACGAGCTCCATACCCTTGATGAACTGAGCCTTGTTGATACGAGCAGAGTCGGGACCATGCTCAAGCTCACCGGCTACGCCATATCCATACATTTCTCCAAACATTGCGCTGAGCGAGTCGGTAGGAGTCTTCAAATCACTGTTGCTTGAGCCATTGCAGCTCATAAACGACGATGCAACCAAAAATGCTGCAACGGCGAGAATAGAAATCTTTTTCATTTCTTGTGTTAGTTATTAAAAATGTATTTTTGTTTCTTGTTTGTTTTCTTGTATTTTTAAGCCCCCTCCATGGTATCTTGTCACCACAGCAGGCGGGGCTTCACATTCAGAGTTTTTAGCGCGAAGCAAGTCCGCCCTTCTCAACCTTGATGAGCTGTACGTCGAAAATGAGCGTCATGTTGGGTCCAATCAAGCCACCTGCTCCGTTAGGACCGTATGCAAGATTTGAAGGGATAAACAATCTCCACTCTGCACCCGGCTTCATCATCTGCAAAGCCTCAATCCAGCCCGGAATCACCTGAGTGACACCAAACGTAGCAGGCTCGCCACGCTCTACCGAGCTGTCGAACACGGTGCCGTCGATGAGCGCACCGGTGTAGTGCACAGTCACGCGGTCGTTCTTGGTGGGACACTCACCCTCACCTTCCTTAATCACTTGATACTGAAGACCCGAAGCGGTAACCTTCACCTCCTCGCGCTTAGCGTTCTCGGCAAGATAAGCCTCACCGGCTTTGAGGTTAACCTCCTTAGTCTGCTCCTCCATCTCAGTGAAAAAGCGATTAATCACTTCCTTTGCTTCCTCCACAGTCATCTTGGCTCCTTCGCCCGAGAAAGCAGCCTTCACACCATCGGTGAAATCCTCATAGTTGAGAGCAGTGATGCCCGAACGGCGGAAGTTGTTGCCCATCGAGAGGCCAAGAGCGTAGCTGATTTTATCCATAATGAAAAATCTGTTTCTTAAAAATCTTTGTTTATTATATAAATGTAATAGCAATAAAGCCCCACAGCATCAATCTCCGACACCGTGTGACGCTTTCAGCTTGCAAAATTAGTGTAAATCAACGCCAAAACAAAATAAATCACCAAATTTTTCACATTTTCACATTCGTATCATCGTATCGGCGTGTGAATGTCCCGATTGATGTTGCTTTAGGCAGGGAGTGGCTTATGCTTTTCGCCGGATGGAGTGGGGGATTAGTGGAGGGTGAGGGTGGAGGCGCAGTTTGGGGCGATGGTGGCGGCGGCGTCTTGCAGCTGCTGTGGGGTGATGGCAGCGATGCGTCGGGCAGTTTCTTCGCGTGAGCCCACGCGGCCGTAGTAGAGTAAGCTCTTGGCGGCTGCAATGATGCGGCTCTCGTGGCTGTCGCTTGCCACGCACAGCTGACCGATGTATTGCTTTTTGGCGGCGTCGAGAGCGCGGTCGGTGAGTGGCTTGGTGGCGATGCGGTCGATGGTGTTGGCAATGATGCGCTTGCTGGGTGCCACGTGCTCGGCATCGCTGCCGAAGTAGATCGTCAGCAGTCCGCAGTCGGAGAGCAGTGCGAGCGAAGATTCTACGGTGTAGGCATAGCCGCGACGCTCGCGTATTGCCACATTGAGCAGCGAGTTCATGCCCGGGCCGCCGAGAATGTTGCTCAGCAGCGACATGGCGTAACGGCTCTCGTGGTGCATGCTGCATGCCGGTGCTCCATAGATGGTGTGCGACTGGTGTGAGTCGATGGCTCGTGTGTGGTGGAATGGTGCCACTATTGCGGGAGCTTTGCGCTCGGTGCGGCACAGCTTGTGGTGGAGTGAGCCGAGGTAGCGCTCGGCGGTGCGTGCCACGGCATCGTGGCGCAGGTTGCCGAGGGCGAAGAACACCATGTTTTCGGGCACATAGAGGCGGTCGAGGTAGTCGCGGCAGTCGTCGCCGGTGATGGTGAGCAAGTCGGCTTCCACGCCCAGGATGTTGTGCCCCAGTGACGAATCTTTCCAGATGAGGTCTTCAAAGTCGTCGTAGATAGCCTCCGAAGGCGAGTCGAGATAAGAGTCAACCTCGTCGAGCACCACTTCGCGCTCTTTGGCAAGCTCGGGGGCGGGGAATTGCGAGCCTGCCACAAGGTCGGCAATGAGTTCGGTGGCGCGGGCGAAATGTTCGCGCGGGAAGATTGAATACACCATTGTCTCTTCCTTGGTGGTGTAGGCGTTAAGTTCGCCACCCACGCGCTCCATGCGGTTGATGATGTGCCAGGCACGGCGTCGGCGAGTGCCCTTGAAGATGGTGTGTTCAACAAAGTGAGCGAGTCCCCACTTGCCGGGCAGCTCGTCGCGGCTGCCGGCGTTCACCGCCAGTCCGCAGTATGCCACCTCCGATTCGTTGGCAATGTGCACCACGCGAAGTCCGTTTGACAATGTGCATGAAAATATGTCGTCGCCTTTCATATTGACTGAAAAATCTATAGTTTTGTGAGTTGAAAAATCATCTTGTCATCAGTGCCACAAAGCCCTGCGCAAGATTCCGGCTGCAAAGTTACTGCAAGCCGAGCGCAATGGCAAATAAAAACGAAGTTTTTAGATTGACATTGCCAAGGCGCAGCGTAAGTTATCAAAAGTTACTGCAAGCCGAGCGCAATGGCAAATAAAAACGAAGTTTTTAGATTGACATTGCCAAGGCGCAGCAACAGTCATCGGAGTCATATACTATCATAGCTAAATAGCCGAAACAGCGCGGTAAGTGTTTAAAAAAATGAGTTACCGCCCCATTTCAGCACCAAAAAATTTGGCTATATAGCTATAAATCACTAAATTTGCAGAAAACATCTTTTATGATTATTGGACGAAAGCGAGAACAGCAAATATTGCGGGAGTGTATTGAGTCACAGTCTCCTGAATTTGTGGCAGTGTATGGTCGCCGCCGCATTGGCAAGACTTTCTTGATAAAGCAATATTTTAAGGGAAAGTTTGATTTCTACATGACCGGCTCATATAATAGCACTTTGTCGCAACAGCTTGGCGATTTTCAGGCGCAGCTTGAGGAATACTCGGGAAGACAATGGGCAAAACCAAAGAATTGGAGAGAAGCCTTCCGCCAGTTAAAGGAATATTTGTCGGCGTTGAAGAAGCAGCGTGTGATAGTGTTTATTGATGAGCTGCCATGGCTCGACACGCCGCGCTCGCAATTCATTGGGGCACTTGAACTTTTTTGGAATAGCTGGGGCGACAGCCAGAACCGCCTGAAGTTCATTGTGTGTGGCTCTGCAACAACGTGGATGACCGGCAAGCTATTGGGCGACAAAGGCGGCTTGCACAATCGCGTGACACGGCGAATTTATCTTGCGCCTTTCACCCTTGGCGAAACTGAGATGATGCTTCGCAGCAGAGGGGTGATGTGGAATCGTCATCAGATAGTAGAGTGCTATATGGCTATGGGTGGTACACCGTTCTATCTGTCGAAAATCGACAAGTCGCTCAGCTTGCCACAAAATATCGACCAGATGCTGTTCTCAGCTACGGGGGAGTTACGCACAGAGTACGACACGCTTTTCCGCTCTTTATTCAAGGAGTCAGCAATCTATCGTCGTGTGGTGGAACTGTTGGCAAAGAAGACGATGGGGCTCACCCGCAGCGAAATCCTCTCGTCGCTGCGATTGGCTGATGGTGGCAGCTTCTCAGAGGTGCTGCACAATCTCATTACCTGCGACTTCATTCGCGAATACTCGGCTTTCGGGAAGAAGCATCGTGACAAGTTTTACCAGCTCACCGACTTGTTCACTTTGTTCTACTTGAAGCAGGTGAAGGACTGTCAAGGCGATGGTGGCGACTATTGGACCACGAGCATCGACTCTCCTGCTCACCGGGCATGGACCGGCTATGCCTTTGAACAGGTGTGCTTGCACCACATTCCGCAAATCAAAGCAGCGCTTGGGATTTCGGGCATACATGCCACCGTTTCGTCGTGGATTGGAGAGAAAGATGGCAAGCGCATTGGACAAATCGACCTGCTAATTGACCGCCGCGATGAGGTGGTTAACGTGTGTGAAATGAAATATTCCATAAGTCCTTATGCTATCACTCCTGCTTATCTTACACATTGCATAGAACGGATGAATCTATTTAGGGAGGCAACGCACACTACCAAGGCCTTGCATCTCACTTTCATCACAATCAGTGGCTTAAAGCACAATGAGCAGTGGGGTATGGTGCAGAATGAGGTTACTGCCGATGCCTTGTTTGCGCAGACTGATTAATTATTCCAGAGGCAATACTTGATATTTTGGAAAATATGCAGTAAGTTTGCAATTGATTACAGAATTTTTTTTGTGAAACTATTCTTTTTATAGATTATGAAGTATTGGGCAAATATCAATGGCGTGCAGCATGGACCGGTAGAGAAGGAGGCGCTGCTCGGATTGGGCCTCACTCGCGAGTCGTATGTGTGGCGTCAGGGACTTGAAGACTGGGTGATGGTGCAGAATTTCAGCGAACTCGACGACCTTTTCCCGGTGAAGCCGGTGCCGCGCGAGGTTCCTGCCGAGGATAATGCTCCCGAGGCTCCGGTGGAGGATAGTGCTCCCGAATCTCCGGTGGAGGACTCTCCTGCCGAGGATACAGCTCCCGAAGTTTCTGCCGATGAGCCTTCGCAGAATGATGTTCAGCCTGTGGTTCCGCCAATTCCACAGCAGCCCTATCAGCAGCCTTGCGAGCAGCCCTATCAGCAGCCTTGCCAGCAGCAATATGCTCCGCAGCAGCCGTTGCCACCTTGTCCGCCCACCAATCTTGTGTGGGGCATTCTCACCACGGTGCTCTGCTGCCAGGTGCTTGGAATTGTGTCGATAGTCTATGCCTTGCAGGTGAAAGCCAAATATGATTCGGGCGACTTTGAGACGGCACAGCGATATAGCGACCGTGCAGCTATGTGGAGCATTGCTTCGATAGTGGTGGGGTTGATTGTCACGCCTTTTGTAATGCTTTTTCAGCTGATGTAAGTAGCACTATGGCAGGTGGGGTCACCAGCCGAAGATGTTTCGCAAAATCCACCACAAAATCACCACTATGAGCACTGCGAGGATGGCGGCGACGCTGTTCACGCGGCTGTAGAAGTGTGGCCGTCGGGTCCGCACCAGTTCGGCATATCCATAGAGCAGCAATAGGGGGATGCTCACCGGTAGCAGCGCGTTGAAGCGCAGCGCGGCAAGCATATCGCCGTGGAGCAGGGCGTGAATGGCACGCTGGGTGCCGCAGCCCGGGCACTTCAATCCTGTGATCATAAGGAACGGGCACCGCGGAAACCACCGCGATGCCGAGGGGTCGAAAGTGGAGTAAATCACCACTCCGGCAATCACTGCCACTGCCACTATCGCTATGATGCTGCGTCGGCTCATTCTCACATCGGTATGCCTGTGATGAGGTAGGCAATGTAGTTGAGAAGCCATATCAATGCTACTCCCACCACGAAATTTATTGAAAAGCGAAGCCAACGGTTTTTTATGCGTTTCTTAAAAAAACGCTCGAAAGGTGGAGCCACGAAGAAGCAATATACGATTGCAGTGACAAAGATGATAATTTGTCGTTCTATCATAATTTTTGTGTCGGTTACTTAGAGTTGTTTTTCATTATAGTTTCTGCCACGAGCCAATCCATCGGCGTGTCGAGATCGACCGAGTGGCTTGCGGGCATTTCGCAGAGTCGGCGGCGCGGAAACTCGCCGAGCGTCATCTTGCGGAGCGATGCCACATTTATCACATACACTGCGCCATTATATTCCCACACTCGCGGAGCATCTTGGCGGCGCGTGTAGTGTCCGTCGCCCTTCGAGATGTGCAGAAATCCGTTCTCGTCCTCCTCAAAGGCGTTGTAGTAGGGGTTGGTAGCAGCCTCTTTCACCGTCACCACCATGTCGATGTCGGGGGAATAGAGCCGGATGGCGCGGTGCACGTCGTCGGCAGTGCGGAAAGGCGAAGTGGGCTGGAGCAGCACCAGGGTGTCGTAGTCGCGTCCGAGCGCGGCATAGAAGTCGAGTGCATGGAGCAGCACTCCGTAGGTGCCGCTGCGGTCGGTGGCAAGCTCGGCAGGGCGCAGGAAAGGCACCTTCAGCCCGAATTGCTCCTCAGCCACCCGGGCAATCGCCGGGTCGTCGGTGGTGAGGCAGATGTCGGCGTCGTCGGCAAAGTGGCGAGCCACCTCAATGGAATATCCTATGAGCGGTTTCCCGGCGAGCGGCTTTATGTTTTTCCCGGGAATACCCTTGCTGCCGCCACGCGCTGGAATCACAAACAGTGTTTTCATTGCAAATCACGTTTATTTCCTCACCGTGCGCAGAGAGTGAGCGCCGGTGAGGAAGTTACATTATCGGAAACAAAAGTATAAAAATTTTTGCATACAATGAACAGTGTGCACGGTTTTTTGTTTACCTTTGTAGCCGTATAGCATATTTTAGCTGATTATTAACACAATAAAAAATAGAGAATGATTATGA
>JBJFEF010000008.1:0-3373 GCA_051890435.1 Muribaculaceae bacterium | reverse complement strand
GGGGCTGGCGGAGTATAATTTGGAGTATGAATTTGGGGAGATGGATAATTGTTGCTAAATGGTTGCTGGTTTTGGGGTGGGGGCTTTATATTGTGGCTGGAAAGTGCTAAATTTGCGATGGAACTACTGGGTTTTTTGTAAACACACGATTCCCGATGTTCAATACTGATTCAGTTGATGGAAAACACAATCAACAATATTTATATTGTAGGAAATATGGTTTCAATCAATTGATGGGAACGCATATTTTGGAACACATATTTTTAACGGGATAATTAACACGAATTTTTAACCAATAATGGAAAACACAATGAAAGAAGAATTTTTGGAGGAAGAGATTCCTTTTGGCACACTGGCACGTTTCGGACTTACACGCGACATGATTGACGACCTGCCGGTGGGAGAACTGCGCCGTATCTACGGCGGTGAAGCCACTTCGGTGTTGCCTATTCGCGTCGCCGACGAGTCGGGAAACATCATCAAGTCACGCACACGCTTCATGCTGGTGCGCCGCGCCGACGGCGATGCCGACGTGATGTTTTTCCCTGCAATTACCCGCGCCGACATCGAGCGTTTCAGCCCCGAAAGCCGCAAGATGCTGCTCGACGGACAGCCGATTGTGGCAGATATGCCTATCTCCGACGACGGCGCAGAGACAATGTCGTTCGTGCAGATCGACCGCTGCACCAACCAGGTGATGGCTGTGCCTACGTCGGTCGTCGAACGCAACCTGAAGATGCTTGCCGACGAGTTCGACCTTAACTCCTCGGAGCTTAAACTGCTCCAGAGCGGTGTGCCGATGTCGGTAATCATCGACGAGGAACTTGTCACAGTGGGCGTGGACCTGCACCGCCACAATGCCGTGCGCATCAGTGAGGGCGATGTGGAGAGCTGGAAGAACGACAAGCACCGCCAGTGGGAGAAGTTCAACTTCGGCGTGAACGGCTGCTGGGTCAGCAACGACGACGGCGGACTCGACTACGTACCCGAATCAGCCTACACCGAGGAAATGTGGGCTGAAATGCGCCGCCGTAACAACGAGCAGCATTGCGCCTCACGAAAGCAGTAAGCACATCTATTAACCCCCAGAAAAACACACAACCATGTCGAAAGAAAGCAAAAAGAAGAACCCAAGATTCTACGATGAAGAAACCCTCCTGGAAATGGTCCAGGAGGGCAAAGCCGGCTTCCGCTTCTACGTCACCCACCTCACCAAGGAGCTGCGCGACGAGTATTTCGCCTTCATCGAAGCCCGCAACCTGCGTGACAACAACATCGCTGCCGAGGAGTTCATCGCCTACAAGGACGAGCAGCTGCTTGCAGCCATTGAGGAGGGTAATGTTTGAAGGGTATGGCACTGAGGAAGGACACTAATCCGAGGGAGATGGACCTGCAGCCGGGGTTGCTGGAGATTCTGCTGCGCAACGGTATGCAGGCGTATATCGTGGCAGAAGGAAGCGGCTACAAACTGCTGGTGCAAGGGCACGACTCTCCGCTGATGAGCTATGGCATCACAGAGAAACAGATGCTTGCCCTCACCGACTGGGGTAGCAACCGTGCCAACAAGCTCGCCTACAACACTTTCGCCAAGGTGGTTGCCGATGATTTCTATCTTCCACGCGACTTCGTACATGCACGCAATGCCGGAGGTCGCGTGAATATGGGACTGAACGGCTACCGCATCGGCGACGGCGAATACGGCTTCCATCTGCGCCGCGTGGGCGGACGGTTGTTTTACCCTCCGACTACTCTTGTCGTGCCTGAGCGATACGACGGTCGCATGAAGCCGGGCGAGTTGCAGTCGGGCGGCTATGGCTTCTACTGGAAGGGCACTCGCCCACAAGCACAGCAGGATGCTCTGCAAAGTCTTGGCTCGGTTGATGTGATGCCTACACGCTTTCGCACCGATGTTGCTGCAATCCCTTACGACACGTTGGTTACTTCACCTGTATATTTCTCATCGGAGAAATGGCTGGAGTGCCTGCAATCGCACGGCATTGTAATCGACAAGGAGGCTCGCACGCTCACCATCAACTCCGCAAGCACCGGTGTGGCTCTGCAATACGAACTCAGCGAAGCCGAAGCGAATTTGCTGACGATCAACTCCATCAAGACCTCCCCAATCAAGGAGTGTCTTGAGATACTCAACCACATCATCAGGAATGATTTCGCCGAGAACGTGACGATGGCTCACCTTAACAGCACTTCGCAGATCGACCTCGCAATGACACCGGAGTTGCAGCAGGAGCTTCAGCAACAGCAGCTCACTGCCGACAATGGTGGTCAGGAAATGTCCCCGAAGGGTGATGCTATGGTGTATGGACAGGACCTTGACAGCATCACTGCCGACAAGGGCTGGTACCGCGAATGTGAACACGGCCGTGAGGTTGATGTGGGCGAAATCTATGTACAGCGCATCCCTCCCGAACAGGGAAAGAGCGAGAAGGATGCCAAATACACGATGACGGCGGTTATCAACGGTCAGACCATCACCCACGAAATCAGGCAGAAGGACTACGACAAGTTTCTTGCCGTTGATGACTACCACCGCATGAAGCTTTTCTCGAAAATCTTCAAGGAGGTGGATATGAAAAACCGTCCCGGCACTGACAACGGCATCGGCGCGAAGATTCTCACCGCACTGTCGGTGGGTGCTGTGGTGACGGGTGTTGTTTCCGGCGTTAGGCATCACGGTCATGACCACGACGACCACCGCGTGTTCTTCAAGCCCGGGGTGGATTCGCCCAACGATGTCGCCGCACGCAACTTCGATATGCAGATGAATATGCACGACCGCGGCGGCCACTCCCTCGGGCGATGATACAGCCTCACGCAGAATATCTTGCCTCACGCAGAATACGCAGAACACGCAGAAATTTTTTAACGAACACGAATCACACGAATATCTCGAATTAGGGGTTTATCTCGCGGGATATAACTAATTGGTAATAATTTGCCTACTGAAATCTTATGAATACTAATGACATAAATGAATTGTCGTATGACGACTATCTCAGTCGCATCAATATCCAGGAATTGCTTCGCGATGCCGGATATGTGCACTACCGTCGCGACGGAACACGCTATCCCACTTACGTGAGACTCGACAGTGAGGGACGTCGCATTCGTGGTGACAAGTTCATCGTCACTGCCAACGGCAAATGCTGTTTCCGTGCGCCTCTCTTCAAACGCTACAATGTGGTGTCGTTCATCAAGACGTTCCCGGAGATGTTCAGGGACTATTCTCCCGACCTCAAGATGGACAGGTTGGTGAATCTGGTGTGCCGTCGCATCCTCAATATGCCGGAACCTGAACGCAACGCCCGTCACTATCTCGGCTTCGATAAGGACGCTGCCGGACGGCTGTTTGTGA
>JBJFEF010000007.1:0-3404 GCA_051890435.1 Muribaculaceae bacterium | reverse complement strand
AGTAAAAACGTAGTGTCCGAAGTGGATGCCGTAGTAAGGTGATACTGCAAAATTTTGAGGCTTAATTGATAGTTTGCAACTTTGCGCTCAGAAAGTGACCAAAATCACCTTAAACATTTAACCAAAATAACAAAAAATGAAAAAAAGAATTTTATCTGTTTTACTCGTTTTGGCAGGCGTAGCCACAGCATGGGCAGCGCCAAAGACGGTAAAGGGTGTGGTGCTCGACCAGAGTAACCAGCCGGTAATCGGTGCAAGCGTGCAAGTGAATGGCACAACCACCGGAGCAGTGACCGACTTCGACGGAAACTATGAGTTGAAGAACGTTCCCGACAATGCGGTAATTACATTCTCTTACATTGGAATGAAGACCAAAGAGGTGAAAGCCACAGGCACCGAGCTCAATGTGACGCTTGAGGATGACCTCCAGAAACTTGATGAGGTAGTTGTAATCGGTTATGGAGCAGCCAAGGCAAAAGACCTCACATCGCCCATCACAGTGGTGAAGGGCGAAGAACTCCTTTCGGTTCCCGCCACATCGCCTATGGCAGCAATGCAGGGAAAGGTGGCAGGTGTGAACGTTGTGAACAGCGGAGCACCGGGAGCAGGACCACGCGTGTCGATTCGCGGTAACGGCTCGTTCACCAACAGCTCACCGCTCTATGTAGTTGACGGCATGTTCTACGACGACATCAACTTCCTCAACAACAGCGACATCCAGGAGATGTCGATTCTTAAGGATGCTTCGGCAGCCGCCATCTATGGTGTACGCGCAGCCAACGGTGTGGTAATCATCACCACCAAGAAAGGAAAGCGCAACCAGGATGCCAAGATCACTTATAATGGATATGTAGGTATCCAGCAGGCCACCAACGTGCTCAAGATGGCAAACTCGCAGCAGTATGCCACAATGCTTCTTGAAGCCAACTACGACGCCTACGTTTCGACAATGAAGGCATCAATCGACCGCTTCGGAGGCAGCTATGCCGATGCCGACTTCCACAACTGGACCTACGGCGCCGACACCGACTGGTATAACGAGCTCCTCCGCAAGGCAGTGATCACCAACCACAGCCTCGGCATCAGCGGCGGCTCGGAGAAGGCAGTGTATTCACTCGGTATGAGCTACCTCTATCAGGATGGTATCATGGACGCTGAGAACAACTACAAGCGCCTTAACTTCCGTGCAGCAGTTGATTATGATGCAACAAGCTGGTTGAAGGTAGGATTCAACGGAGTGTTCAGCAACTCTACCCAAATCAATCCTAACAACTCGGCATGGAAAGAGGCATTTAACTCGCCCTCAATCTATCCGGTGTATGACGAGAAGAACGACGAGGCAAATCCTGAGAAGTTTGCATCGCCTGCAAGCGTGGGCTTCACCAGCAACTTCTACAACCCCGTTGCAACAGCCAAGTATAACAACAGCCGCAACGAGAACTACCAGGTACTCAGCAATTTCTACGCACAATTCAACATACTCCCCGAAAAACTGAATTTCAAGACAAACTACAGCTACGACTACAGCGCTACACGCGGCCGCACATATGTGAAACCATACTATGTGAGCAGCTGGCAGCAGAAGACCACATCGGAGCTTACAAAATCTACTACCAACTACTACAACTACATTTGGGATAACACCCTCACCTACAACGACAAGTTTGGCGACCACAAGGTGGGTGCAATGCTCGGCTACTCAATGCGCCAGCAGCAGTATCGCTATCTTTGGGGCAAGGCATCTAACGTGCCCGAGGGCAAGGACGAATACATGTATCTCAGCCAGGGTGACGCCGACGGTGTGACACTTGGCGACGACGGATATTGCTACCGCGGCCAATCGTACTTCGCCCGCTTGAACTATGACTACGCAGGCAAGTATCTCTTAATGTTCACAATGCGTGCCGACGGTTCGTCGAAGTATCAGGAGAAGTGGGGTTACTTCCCATCGGTAGGAGCAGCTTGGGTGATGAGCCAGGAATCGTTTATGCAGAACCAGAAGGCATTCGACTACTTGAAACTGCGTGCAAGCTGGGGTCGCCTCGGTAACGACCATGTGGCAGCAAGCGACGGTTTCGCATCGATCAACACAGGTAACAGCGCATCGGGTGTATTTGGCAACACCACCATCCCCGGTTTCCAGAATACATCCTACTTCAGCTACCTCAAGTGGGAGCTTGTAGATGAGGCTAACGTGGGTGTTAACTTCTCTACACTCAACAACCGCTTGAACGTTGACCTCGACTGGTATCACCGCATGACCAAGCGCGCCGTGATTTCGCCGCGCCTCCCCTTCAGCAACGACGTGCTTGCCGGCAACTACGGTAAGATCCTCAACACCGGATTTGATATCTCGGCAAACTGGAGCGACCGCATCGGCAACGACTTCAAGTATAACATCGGCGTAAATCTCTCGTTCCTCAAGAACCAGGTGAAAGACCTCGGCGGAACCGACTATGTGAAGGGTGGCAAGACCATCAACATGGTAGGTGAGGAGATGAACTCATTCTACGGCTTCAAGGTAGTGGGTATCTATCAAAACGAGGCAGAGTGTGCTGCCGACCCCATTGCAGTGGCAAACGGCCTCGTACCGGGCGACTTCAAATATGAGGATGTGAACAATGACGGAGTAATCGACGGTAGCGACCGCCAGACACTCGGAGCTTACATTCCTAACCTCACCTACGGCCTCAACTTCGGCTTCAGCTGGAAGAACCTCGACTTTGAGCTTACCACTTATGGCCAGGCAGGCGCACAGATGTATAACCGCAAGCGTGCACTCCGCTACTCACAGAGCAACTTCAACTTCGACGAGGCACAATACAAGAACCGCTGGACCGGCGAAGGCTCAACCAACGAGCATCCATCGGCAGCAGCACTCGTGAAGGGCTGGAACGTGAGCGACCAGAAGGTTAACTCTTACTTCGTGGAGAGCGCCGACTACTTCCGCATCCAGAATATCACTATCGGCTACAACATCCGCAACATCAAGATGGGCAACTACACATTGCCGGGCATTCGCCTCAGCCTCACAGCCGACCGTCCGTTCACCACATTCAAGGCCAACGCTTTCACTCCTGAGCTTAGCGACGCCGAGGGTTGGGACGTAGAGGTATATCCTTTGACATCGACCTACACATTTGGTGTGCAAATCGATTTCTAAAAAAAGAGGTAAGAGGTAAGAGGTAAGAGGTAAAAGGTAAAAGGTAAGGGGTAAGAGAGCCTTGGAGGGCGCTTACTGTGATGAGCCTCAATACAAGAGAGCCTTAGCGGGCGCTTACGATACTCCACCTCTTGCTGAACGACCTCAACAAATCAAACAAACAAAAACAACAAAAAAATTGAATACAATGAATATTCTTAAAAAAGCATTATTATATGCGCTGCCGGCAATGTTGCTTGCA
>JBJFEF010000006.1:0-3408 GCA_051890435.1 Muribaculaceae bacterium | reverse complement strand
ACATCTTTGCTGTCTGTCGCATCGTCGGCTTCCTCATCCTCGGGAACGAGAACAAAACTTATTTGTCCTCGCTCCACACGGATTCGGTTTTCTTGGATAACCTTTGCGACTTCTTTTGGATTGCCCTCAAGAATGTACTTCATAGGTTAGTCCTTTTTGATGGCGTTCTTCAATGCGTTGATTGAGCCGTATGCGAATGCCCATGGGCAGAATACAGGTACAATCATCTCAGCCTGAGCGATGAGGACAACTTGGTTCTTGAGCTTGGTCTCAACATCGTCAGCCCATTCTGCGGTGAGCGGAGTGTAGTCAACGATGTGTGCACCGGTCTGCATATCGCCCAGGAAGTATTTGCCTACTGGGATTTGAGTGTAAGGAACAACACGCATACCACCGATGATAGGATTGCCGTTGATGTCCTTAACAACTTCCAAGCGGTTGCCGTCTGTTGCTTTCTCACAACGAATGGCGTTGAGAGTAACAGGGTTGAGGACAAGCACTGTCGGGTAGAACTGACCATAGGTCATCACAGAGATTGCTGTCTCAAGGGCGTCGATGCTGTTAGGCGATTCGATGCTCTTGTAAGCACCATTGCGGAAGGTGAGAGCGAGCTTGGCAGCATCGGTTGCGAGTGCTCCTTCATCTGTTACCTCAACTCCTTCGAGGAAGATTTGACGGTCGTTAGCCTTGATCACGTCAAATGTGCCGTTGAGGTTAGTGTTGGTTACAGCACCGGAAACAATAACCTTCAAGCCTTCGATAAGAAGGTCGTTAGGCTCTTTGAGTTCGAGGATAACGCCGTTTTCACGCTTCTCAACAGCCATAACGCCGGTAGCTGCAACGGTAAAGATGTTGTCTTGGATAATTTCCTCGACTGGGCGAACGCCTTCATACTGGGTAATACCCTTGAGATTGTCTCCTGAGCCATCGCCAAAGAGGATTTGGAAGTCCTCGGCGTCGCGAACACCACTCATAAGACAGTTGAGCACATAGCCACGGAGATACACACGGCTCTTCAAAGCACGCTTTGAGAGTTTGAAGTGATGACCTACACGGCTAACTTGTGCGGTAACTTCCTTAATCTTGAGGCTTGATTCGGGCAAAGTGCCGTTTTCAGACACATAACGTGCATTGCGGTCAACGTCGTAGATTTGCTGGAACGCAAGCATAGGAGTTTCGGGATCACCGGGCATCGTGGTGGCGAAGTCGCGAACGTGGAGGCGCTTGTCGGTGGCTTGGGTAACTACACGGTCCAACTGCTGTGTGATGAGGTGGGTGCCGGTGTAGTTGTTAGTCATCGAGATGTCCTTGAACTGGAACGAGCCTGACGACTTCTCAAGGTTGTTAAGGAAGCTCTGGAACTTCGGAGAGTCGTACATCTCATCGAACTTCTCGTTGAATTTGCTGACGAAGTCAAGGCTTACACCTTTCTTCTTCATCTTTTCAAGAGCTTCGCTGAGGTTTTTGACTTGCTGAACGAGTTCCTGGTTCTCCTTGCTGAGAGCATCGAGAGCAACCTTGTGCTCGTTCAGAGGGGCAAGGGCATCTTGGAGACCCTTGGTGTCGATTGTGCCTTCGATAGACTTATTGATAGCCTCAGTGAAAGCACCCGAAAGGTTGAGGACAAAGTTCTTTTGCTCCTCAGGCATTCCGGCAGTCTTGATGCCGAGAATGTCCAACACTTCTTTTTCTGTCAGTTTTGCCATAACGGAAATTGTTGATTAAGGGTTAATAAATTATTTCTTGATTGATTCGTTTAGTTTAGCCCAAAACGATGCTGACGGAACTTCTGCCGACTTCTTGGTTGGCTTCTTCTCCTCTCCATCTTCTTCGGGTTTACAGCCTTTCTTTGGCTTCTTTTCTTCTTCCTCCTCGGGCTTACAGCCTTTGGTGGTGTCATCATCACTCGGCTCCATAAGGATTGAGTTTGAGCGATATACACGAGACCAGCAATGCGGACAACGCACATATCTCAGCACATCGACGATGCTTTTCTCGGTAAGGTCATTTACAGAGCCTTTAAGTGAGTCAATTACTGCCATCACTTCGGTCTGTATCTCGGGACGGTAAAGCTCCATATGCGCGCGAGCTTCATCATGAACGACACTTTGGAGCCAGGAAACGGCGGCATCTTGCACCTCTTGCGAGAATGTGTGCTCGGCATATTGCTCGTAGTCGAATGTTCTTCCACAGCAAGGACACTTCACGACAAGACCGCCATTAAGGGATTTGAGTAGCAAGTTGAGTTCCATATCGTATTGTTTTAGTCGCTCATCGGAATATCCGTGTTGCTTGAAAGCCATACGGATAAACTCAACGGCATCTCTCACTTGGTCTGATGTGGCACTCTTGATGCCTACAAGATAGGTACTTGGGTTCGCTCCCCATCCGGTCAATGTTGAATACTCGAACATCTTCCACTGGCGTACCTTTCTGCGGTCCTCCTCATCACGGGCAATAGCCTTGACACCGATAGAGTGTTCAAGTGTTCTACCGGCATCGCGGTAGAGTTTGTAGTCCGCAAGCACGTCACGACCTATCTGCTTGTTGAGGTTGATTTGTCCGGTCATAATCAGATTGCCATCTTTCTCTTGACCAGACAAGGGCACACCAAGCAACTGGCGTGTGTCGTGGTTGAGGAACCACCGCATCTTCTCTATGTCAACTTTGAGCGTTTCTACAAACGACCCAGGCATTGAGATGTCGTGCTGACTGTCCTCGATGCCTATACCGTTCACCGCTACGGTGACGATACCCTTTTCTGTTACGTCAATCGCCTTCGTTTCGTACTGAAGGCTTTTCATTGTTTCGTTCATCTTCTTCTCCTGTCGAGGGTTTGTTGTTATTATTCGGTTTATTATTCTCGTTGGCATTACTGCCGGTGTTAATCTGTATCGGTGAGGCTTGCGACTTGATGACGCTGTCAACCTTGGCAATCTCCTCGGGTGTCATCTCGAACTTAACCTTGTCGAAGATTTCTCCTTCAAGGCTATCCTCGTGTATCTGTGCTCGCCAGTCATTGATGCTTATCAAGCCACTATTGAACTGCGACAAGCAGCGTTCATTAACGAGCTTCTTCACTTCCTCGGCTTCCTTCAAACCGATTTGCAGACACGCAACATCACTGAAGTCACAGTCGAGGTACAATCCCTTTTGCTCAAGTCCGAGGAATTGGGTTATTGCCTCGCAGAAGCGTTTGGCTGCCGGTATGATTGTTGAGGTATATACACTCTTCTCGGCTGTATCCTGATTGCTGAATGTGCTTTGGTCTTTGCGTGGCACAAGCACAGCAGGAATGCCGAAGATTGAGGCTATCTTGATTGCATCTTCAAGGGTTTCCTCAAACGGCATCATCTCGCTGATAGAACTGCTCGTCTTAACGAAAGTGATAGGTACATCAGTGATGCC
>JBJFEF010000005.1:0-3410 GCA_051890435.1 Muribaculaceae bacterium | reverse complement strand
CCAATTTTGATTCCTATTCCGCAAATTTGGCAAAAATTACCGCAACTTTCACCCCTTCCTCGCGCAAATTTTCCCCCAATCCTTAGAAATAAATTCCTAATACAAATTTCAAATAATCGGCTTAATGATAAAATTGCCTAAGTTCCGCGACGAAGTGCACCTCACCGTCAAGGGGCACCTGCACATGTCGTACATCTACGAGCATTTCCTCCGCGGCCTGTAGCCCCCTTTGACAGAATTATCGCCCGTAATGGTGCGATAGTTGATTCTTTCGACTCTCCTATCTTCCAGCCGAGACCTGATTATTATAATGGAGGTGAAAATAGTGTAAATTGTCGTTCGTTTTTTGTGTTTTACGATTTTTAAGCTAACTTTGCGGAAAAGTTGGCACAAATGGAAAAGACCTATTCAAGTGACGATATTGTAATGTGGAACCATGTGGTTGATGGATCACGGTCGGCACTTGGTGCGCTCTACCAGAAGTATTATGGCTTGCTATTTAATTTCGGGCTCAAATATCACAACGATGAGGACTTCGTGAAAGACTGCATTCACGACCTATTTGTGAAAATTTGCGTGAGCGATAATCTTTCGGCTACCCAATATGTGCGTTCCTATCTTCTGACAGCACTAAAGAACATGATATTTGACCGTATGCTTGCCTTGCATATATCAGAGGATATTGATGACATAAAATTTGACCTTAATATTCCCGATGAATCGATAAACGAAGTGTTTGAGCGCGAGAATGAGGCTGAATTAGGACGTCGTGTGATGGCTGCCGTCAATGAGTTGCCCAACATTCAACGCGAGGCAATATATCTGCACTACATTAAGGGAATTTCGCACAAGGAGATTGCAGCAATGATGAATATCAACCCACAGTCGTCGATGAACATAATTTCGCGTGCACTTGCCAACTTGCGCAAGCGTCTATCACCAGGCGACTTTTATACACTCGTAGCCATTTTCTCTGCCAATATTATTTCAAATAAAGTGCTGATGTAATCCCCTCCCCCGTCAGCCTCCAATTTCTCTTTTCTTTGCACATTGTCACCAAATCGAGTGCTTCCTATAATTGAAAGACAAAAAAATTTGCTTTTTGTGTAGTAGATATCCAGCGTATTCTCGTAATAAAGATAAACAACTGTTACTTAAAATACTTTTTGAACAACCAAACTATACCCTAAAAATGACAGACAATGCCATTAGATATAACGCTTGTTGATATTCGTTATGAGCATTGAATACCGATGAATTGACTGCTATTTTTAGATAGTGAAATAGTGCATGACAAATGAAACGTGTATCACGATTCATAATAGCTACACTGTCGGCTGCGATAATTTTGGTTTCCAATGCCGATGATGTGATTGCCAACGAAAAGATGGTGATCGCACCTGCAGTGTGTGAATCTCTCTCTGACACTATCCCGACAAACAATGAATATGAGCCTGCCGATTCAGCCGGCACAATTATATTTGCAGTCGAAGACCCATGTGGGGAGGTGCTTGCCGATTCCATTGTAGCCGATAGCATAAAAACCGAATTGGGGGGGGTAAAAAGTTGTGAGCCCGACACAGATGCAGTGATATGGAGCCTTCGCACCAACGTGCTCTATGGTGCTGCCCTCGTGCCGAATATCGGTTTTGACTTGTATTTGGCTTCCAACTGGTCGCTCTCGGTATTCTGGTACTACTCCTGGTGGAGCAAAAACGCCCGTCACCGCTTCTGGCGCACCTATGGCGGCGACATCACTGCGCGTCGATGGCTGGGTAGTGCCTCAAAGCAGCAATATCTCACCGGTCATCACCTCGGCGGCTACATCCAGGCTTCCACCTTCGATTTCGAGCTGGGTGGAAAAGGCTATATGGGCGGAAAGCCGGGTGGCTCGCTGTGGGACAAGATGAACTGGTCAGTTGGCGTGGAATATGGCTACTCGCTCCCGGTGTCGAAGCACTTCAATATTGATTTCACCATCGCCGTGGGCTACACCGATTGCACCTACCACATCTATCGACCGCAAGACCAATGCTATGTGCGCAAATCCACCAAGCATCTTCGCACCGTGCTCCCCACCAAGGCCGAAATCTCCTTTGTGTGGATTATTGGCGACAGCCGGAAAGGAGGTGACCTATGAAGCGCTTCTTCATCACCGCTATCATCGTGGCTGCCTTGCAGATTCTCTCCTCGTGCGAGCATAAGGAGCTGTGCGAAGACCACGAACACGTCACCTTCTCGCGCGTGCGCATCGACGTGGATTGGGCTAAATTCATGCCAAAGGAAACTCCCTCGGGTATGACCGTGACTATGTATCCCGCCGACAACTCGCGTGAGCCGGTCAGCACCCTCACCAACAATATCTCACACGCCGTGCTCAATCTCCCAGTGGGCGAATACTCATTGCTCGTCTATAACCAGAGCCCTTCGGAGTTTGGCTCGCTGCGCTTCGTGGGTATGGACCATTTCTCCACATCACGCATCATGGGCAACGAGATTCAGTCGCGATGGTATCAGAGCCGCGACGACGACGAGATTGTCATTGCCGAGCCCGAATGGGTGGGTATCGACACACAGTCGGGGCTTTGCGTCACCACCGAGATGGTTGCACGCACCAATGCCATGCTCTCGCAGAGCCGCTACGGCAGCCGCGATGGCGATGTGGTGCTCACCACCGCACACCCCGAAAACATCATCTCCACCCTCACCGTGCACGTCCACATCAAGGGCATCTACAATATGCGCTCGGCACGAGCCTCGGTCACCGGAATGGCGGCAGGATATATGCTCGGCGAAAATCACCCCACAGCCGACAAAGCTACGCACCTTCTTGAGCAATGGTCGCTCACTACCGACAGCAGCGACCCCACGCAAGGCGTTATCACCGCCAAGATCACCACTTTCGGCTTGCCATTCGGGCACCAGGGCTTGCCGCAGGAGAACTATCTCAACCTCTCGCTGCTCCTCGTGGATGGTGCCACCATCATTGATTTCCCCTTTGCCATAGGCGACCAATTCCGATATGAAATGGATGCCGAAGCCAATCTCGAACTTTCGCTGGTGCTCGACATCACCATCGACGACCCGCTCCCCGACGTGGAGCCTTCGGGCGGTGGCTCGGGCGGATTCGACGCCAAAGTCGATGACTGGGGCGACGAGGAGCAAGTAGATATAGGAATGTAACACCTCGAATATCATTGCATAAAGCAAAAATTTACACAATAAATATCATTTTTTATTATTCACTTAAATTTTTATTAAAATTATGAAGAAAAGTTTGTTTATCAGCGCATTAGCGCTCGCAGCTTTATCAACCACAAGCTGCTCAAATGAAGAAACTAAAGTTGCAGAGCCTCAGAGCAACGCAATCGAGTTCGGCACCTACCTCGGCCGCGACGCCATCAGCCGCG
>JBJFEF010000004.1:1324-3417 GCA_051890435.1 Muribaculaceae bacterium | reverse complement strand
TTCAAACAAAAAAATATTGAATTACTATGACTTCAAAAATTCTTAACATTGTTCTTGCTTTGGCTGTGGTGATTCTTGCCGTTGAGCTCACTCTTGCCAAGCAAAATGCGCCTGAGCAACAAAATGCCGAGAGTGGTGAGATGGCTGCTCTCACAGCCATTGCGCAGCGCACGAGTGTGCGTGCATACTCCGACCAACCGGTCGAGGAGGAGAAGGTGGAGGCATTGCTTCGTGCTGCAATGGCGGCTCCTACGGCACGCGATAGCCGACCTTGGGCATTTGTGGTGGTGAAAGACCGCAAGCTGCTTGAGCAGATTGCCGACACTTTGCGCAATGCACGCATGGCTGCAAAGGCTCAGCTGGCAATTGTGGTGTGTGGTGATATGACGAAGACTATTGAGGGTGAAGGACGCGACTTTTGGATTCAGGATGCGTCGGCTGCTACCGAGAATCTGCTCATTGCAGCCACAGCGCAGGGGCTTGGCGCAGTGTGGACCGGGCTGTATCCGAGCGAAGCGCGTGCGCAGACGTGCCGCGAGCTGTTGGGGCTTCCCGAGCATATAATTCCGCTCAACATCATCCCCATAGGCTATCCCGCCGGAGAAGTAACACCAAAGGACAAGTGGGATCCCACCCGCATCCACACCGACCGCTGGTAATCCGGCAAATAAACACAACGAATCACAATTAACGGCGTACCAGCTAAAGGTGCGCCGTTATGCTTGCTACATGTCGGTGAGTGAACGACCGAGATAGGCAATTTTGTAGTCCTTAAATGCACCTGTAGCGCGAAGGAATGTTGCTGCCTTTAATTTGAGCAAGTCAATGTTGATGTTTTCAGCCTTTCGCTTAATTTCGAAGAAAGTCGCAGTCTGGTCAAGTTCGTTTTCGGCAACAATGTCGATTTCATTTTCACCTTTACGATCCCACCAACTGCCAATGCGTGTGCATGATTGCTGCTCCATAAGTAGCTGCCGGAACCATCGCTCAAGCATAATGCCACTGAATGTGTTGTAGTCGCGGTCGATGATAGTCTTCAGGCTTTGGTAGTTTCCGATTTCGAGCATATAGTTGTATTTATATATGAATCGAAACCAGAAAGTGAAGAAATTATCAGTGATAATGTAGCGAACATTCTTTGTTGTGGTTTTCTCAAAAACAGGCTGCTTACGGCTAATCACCTCATAATCTTTCTCCAAACGAGTGAGATAGCCTCCGATTTCCTTGCCTATGATGTCTTCGATTTCAGAGCGCGATGTTTTTCCTCGGGCAATAGCCGAGAGAATGGAGAAATAAATACCATAGTCCTTGCCAAATTCTTCGATGAGAATGGATTTACCTTCGCCGAGAAAGATGGAGTCGGCTCTGATTATGTAGTCGATCATCTTTTCTTTGGTGTAGGCTTGTGCGTCGATAAGGAGCTGAACATACTTTGCAACGCCGCCTGTGAAAGAGTAAAGAGCCAGCAGGTCGTCGGCTTCATAGCCGGGATAGTGCTCAGCCAATATTTCCTTCAGCACCGAAGGGGCAAATGGGCGGATTGTCATGAAGCATGATTGTCGGTTATATAGAGGTTCTTTCTTATCCTTAAAGATTTTTGACATCATAGAATAGAGCGAACCGCACACAATCAAGTTGATGTGAGCGCGGTTGCTATAAATATCCCAAATGCGCTGCATATCGCTATATACCGAACTGTTTACCCTGAAAAATTCTTGAAATTCATCGATAAAGAGGGTGAAATTCCGCTCAGAAGATAGCTTGATTAAGTATTCAAAAATGTCGGCAAACTTGTTAGTACGTCCCATAACAGGAATCCCGAGCTTGCTTTCAATCTCTGTGCAAAAGTCTTCGCAAAGTTCTGATTCTGATTTGCGTGCAACAAAAAAGTATAGAAATGGCTCATCGCCGTAGGCATTCCACACAAGGGCGGTCTTGCCAATTCTACGGCGACCTGCGATTACCGTGAATTGGGCGCTTGTCGTTGAAGCCTTGCGAATATTGCGCAAGGTAGCAATTTCGGATGTTCTGTCGTAGAATCTCATAACATTTTGCGGTTATAAATTAATTTTAGAAACAGTGGTTTCGGAAAC
>JBJFEF010000004.1:0-1224 GCA_051890435.1 Muribaculaceae bacterium | reverse complement strand
ATCTCATAACATTTTGCGGTTATAAATTAATTTTAGAAACAGTGGTTTCGGAAACGGTGGTTTCGGAAACGGTGGTTTCGATGCAAAGTTAGTGATTTTGTGAAAAAAAAGAAAATTTCAAGGATAGAAAATGCAATTGCATCGTTCAAATCCTTGAAACTTTTAGGGGTAGCTCCGTTTATAGGAGTTGGAAGAATGTGTATTGAATACCATTGCCACTGTTAGTGAGCCATGAATTTCTTTGCCAAGGGGGAGGTTAGTGGCGGGAGTGGCGCTCGAGGGCGAGGAGGAACTGCTTGCGGTGGAGCCCGTAGGCGTAGCCTCCGAGGGTGCCGTCGGCAGCAATTACGCGGTGGCAGGGCACAATGATGCACACGGGATTCTTGCTATTGGCAGTGCCAACGGCACGAACAGCATTGGGCGTGCCCATCATGTCGGCTTCTTCGGCGTAGCTCACTGTGGTGCCATAGGGAATCTGCTGCAGAGTGGCCCACACCTTGGCACGGAACTCGGTGGTTTCGGGAAGGTCGAGGCGCACAGTGAAGTGGCGCAGATTTCCGGCGAAGTATTCCTTTAGCTCACGCATGGCAAGGGCGGTGATGCTGTTGCCCTGCATTGCGCCCAAGTCGGGCTCAGAGTCGCTGAAACTGCACTCGCGCACGCCATTGTGAGAGGCTTTCACCACTATCCAGCCAATGGGCGACTGCCAGGCGGCAGCAAATTCTTCGTGCTGAAGCTCGTCGATGCTTTTCACGGCAACGGGCTTCAGCCCATATTTTTCGGCTTCGCTGAGCATGTATTGGTAAGCTTGTGCATAGTCGTTGGCAATGACGCCATCGAGGATGGCATTCTTTATAGCCTCCTTTATCAGACCGATTTCGCGGCAAGGCTCTATGCCGAAGGTTGCCATAATCTCCTCGCCGGTGACCGGTGGCTGGAAACAGCGCACTCGGTCTTTCTCTTCAAGCTCCACGAGCTTTTGGCGCACGAGGACGAAGTTGTCGAGGAAGCGGCGCACCTTTTCCTGGTTTTTCGAGGTGATGTCGGCTTCGCAAAGAGTCATGAGGTCGTCGATGTCGTCGCCGGCATCGAATAGCAGGCGTCGCACAGCCGAGTCGGTCACCACATCTTCAACGAGGGCTATGGGGCGCATGTGAAGGCTCACGAGTTTCTGCACATACTTCATGTGCTCGTTCATGGGCAGCTTCATACGCTTGAAGATGC
>JBJFEF010000003.1:0-12595 GCA_051890435.1 Muribaculaceae bacterium | reverse complement strand
GTGAGCTAAGCGATATTATAAAAAAGCCTACTATGGATTGTGAGTTACTCATAGCAGGCTTTTTATGTGTTAAAAAAACGGATTACTTAGAAAGACCCTCAACATACTTGCGGAGAGCATCGTTGCCGGGATCGGCCTCAAGCCACTTGATGTAGTAGCCCTTCATTGTCTCCTTGTCGCCAGTAGCGAAGTAGTAGTTGGCGAGATAGTTGTAAGCGAGGATGTAGTCGTCCTTGCGGTCGGTGATGTTAGCAGGATCCTGGTCGAGGAGCTCAAGCACCTTCTTGTAGGTATCGACAGCTTTGCCCTCTTTCTTGTCGGTTTCAGACACTTGGAGGACTTTAGCCTTGTGGAGATTTACGAGAATCTGCATGCGAACGTTGTCGGCCATCTTCTCGTTAACCATATCTACATACTTGAGAGCGTTGGCAACGGCAACAGCCTTGCTTTCGGGCACAGAGTCGTAGGCGGCAACATAGAAATACTTCTTCGAGAGGACGAAGAGGTCGTTGGTCTTATAATCGCCCTTATCGACAAACATCTGATAGTATTTAGCAGAGTTCACGTAGTCTTCGGCATCGCTGTAACCATCGCTGAGGTCCTTGAGTAGGTCGAGCTTATCGGGGTTAGCCTCATAGGCTTTAACGCGGAGTGCGAGAGCCTCTTGGCTGCGGCCGAGTTTCTTGAGAGCGTCGGCATAGTCGGTGAAGTCCTTAACCTCGAATTTAGCGCCGGCAGGCACGTTCATAGCGAAGAGAGCCTTTGCAGCCTCATCGGCACCAGCCCAGTCTTCCATAGCTACGAGGTTGTAGAGCTCAAGACGCTTCATGTAGAATACGTTCTTGTCGGTAGCGGGGAGAGAAGCCTCGATTTTGCGAGCGAGGTCGAGCGACTCCTGATATTTCTTGCCGTAGAAGAGGAGGCTTGCGTAGCGCACTTCGTCCTGCTTGAAGTGGTTGGGGTTCTTGATGTACTCACCATACTGCTCGGCAGCCTTTGTCCACTGGTCGTTCTCGTAGTATTTCTCGGCGAGCTCACGCTGAGCAAGAGCAGAGGTTGGGTTCTGAGCGAGAAGGTCCTGGAGACGAGAGATAGACTGCTGCGGGCTCACCTTGAAGAGAGCGCGAGCATACTTAACGTAGGGCTCAGAGAGAGTGGGGCTGTAGCTGATAGCCTCGTCGTACATACCCTGAGCATCGCCGGTCTTGTCTTCTTTAGCAGCCATATCGCCTTCGAGAATTGGGGTGTCGGCTTCTGCCTTGTTGTTTTTGCGAGCTTTCTTGATGTATTCAGTTACTTGCTTGGCATACTTAACGCCATCGACAGTGTAGTAGGCTCGAGCGATAGCCACGAGGATCTTGGCGTCCTTCTTTGGAGAAGCGTTGATAGCCTCTTTGAAGTTGGTTTCAGCGCCCTTGATGTCGCCCGACATGAGTTGGAGCTGACCGAGACCCACGAGGTTGAGGGCACAACTTCCTGCACCAACGCCTTTCTGGAAGTAGTCTTTAGCAACGGCAGTGTTGCCATTGGCGAGAGCAACGGCACCGAGGTAGTAGTAAGCCTCAGCCTTGTTGGTTGCAGCGTCGTTGAGGTTACGCTCAAGGAGCTCCTTGGCGTTGTCGTACTCGGCTACTTTGTAATACTCAATACCATCTTTGTAACCTTGCGCAAAGCAAGTGATGGAACCGCTTAAAAGCAGTGATAATAAAACCTTCGATTTCATTTCTGTAATAGTATTTATTATTGATTTGTATTGTCGTTAAGTTCGATAGTAGTGGAGCTATTCGAGGCTAACCATGCGAGGGTGTACCACTGCCGGCATGATGCCTGTGCCGAGGATAATCTTCTGCCCGATGAAGCCGGTGAGGAAGGAATAGAATCCGTGTGCGAGGCTGCCGTTTGGTGCTGTGGTGGTGACGTAGATGCTACGATATAGCGGGTAGTTTCCTTCATAGATATAGAGCTGATAGGGCTTATATGCTATGGGGTTGTTGTCGCGACGAATCTTGAGCACCTTGATGCGGCTTGTGAAGTCGATAGCGGAGGTGTCGTTTTTCTGCAGGTCGGCTACTTTTTGCTGCATCGTGCGATTGTCGGTGTCGGCATCTTCGAGGTCGGCTGTAATCCAGCTTACGCCTATTACGCCGATGGAGTTTTTGCGTTTTTCCACCTCCTGGAAGACTTGCCGGCTGTTTTCACATGCATAAACCTCGGATGTGAATTTATCGCCACGCAGGATGGAGTTGGTGACATATTTCACAGTGCTTGAGCCAGCGTGGTCGAAAACTACTTGGATTTTGCCGAGCTTTGAGGGAAATACGTCGTCCCAACGCTGAGCCTTGCCGGTCATTATTTCGCGCAACTCATTGATGGAGAGTTCGTCGATGTTGTTTTCTTTATTGACAATGATGGCGATTGCATCGACGGCAATCTGCTGTGTGCGCACGTTGCGGTTTTGCGACTTGAGATATTCTTTCTGCTTGTCGGTGAGCTGACGTGCGGTGATGATGAGGCTCGACTTCATAGTGACGAGGGAGTCGATAGCCGAGTGCTCGTCGGTGTACCACGTCATAATGCTTGCCTTGGGGTAGGTGAATTCAAACACATCGACTTCTTGGCTGATGATGTTCTGGATGGTGGCATCGCAGATGAGTGTGGTGATGCCCGAGGTGCTTGAATCGGTGGGCTTGTGACGGTCGCACGACACCACAGATGTAGCAGCTGCCAGAATAGACAAGATTGAAAATATGAGTTTGAGATGTTTCATAACGCGATAATTCAATTTGGTTTTGGGTTAGAAAAGAGGGCTAAATCAAGGGAATCAGTTTCTTCCTGTGAAATAACGAAAAGCTCTCCAGATGCCATAAACGGTGAAGAGAGTGCCAAGGCACCACTTCATCCAGTGCCATTCTCCGAACAGTATGTCGAAGTAACCGCAATAAGTGAGACCACCCATTCCGAAGTAAATCAAGAGCATAAATACTCCGAAGATTTTCTTCATGACAGCCGGGGTGTCGGTTGCCGCCGGGGCTGGTTTCTGCGAATCGGGTTGTATAGGTTGTTTATCGTTTTTCTCTTCCATTTGCTTTAATTTTGTAAATATAGACTACAAATTAAGGAATTAGTTTAAGCATGAAGGGTGTAAAAAAGCCCACTATTCACTAATTCAGCGTAAAGTTATAAAAAATGCAGAAAATAATAGCATAAAAGATGCTCAATTAAAATTTCTTAACGCTATAAATATAAGAAAAGAGCCGCTACTGTGAGAGTAACGGCTCAAATGTGTCATATCATGACCGATGCAACGAGTTGCACGGTGGTGACAAGATTCATTAGTTTACGCCCTGGAGCTTGAAAGAAACGGGGAGGGTGTACCAAACGTTAACAGCCTGACCGTTCATCTTGCCCGGGATAAAGTCGGGAAGAGTCTTACATACGCGAACAGCCTCTTTGTCGAGGTCGCGGTCAACCGAGCGAACCACCTTCACCTCACCGATCTTACCGGTCTTGGTAACAACGAACT
This sequence comes from Muribaculaceae bacterium, assembly GCA_051890435.1. Taxonomy (GTDB): domain Bacteria; phylum Bacteroidota; class Bacteroidia; order Bacteroidales; family Muribaculaceae; genus CALZFJ01. The sequence goes on along the minus strand of JBJFEF010000003.1, from coordinate 9,072 downwards.
GAACCACAACGCGGCCCTGAACGTTGTTCTCCATAGCCATAGTAGGATAGTTGATGTGAGAAGAAAGATACTTCATAAGCTCAGCCTCACCACCCGGGAATCGTGGCATCTGCTCAACAGCGCGGAATACCTCTTCTTTCTCGGGTTCGGGTTTCTTCTCTTCAACGATAACTTCGTTCTTGTGCTCGCGAACGACGTTACGGTCGTCGGTACCTTGATCGAAGTTAGTCTGTCCGAATGCAGTCTGAGTTTCTTTCAACTCATCCTGAGATTGAATCTCATCGTCCTTAGTTACTTCCTCATCCTTAGCGATAAGAAGCTCGGTTACCTTAACGGTGTTAAGGATTTCCTCAGGGAGAGCTTCGGGCTCAGGTTGCTCAACGCGCTCCTGAACTTCTTCCTCTTCCTCTTCTTCAACGGCGTTGTCGATGCTTGTAACAATTTGCTCAATCTCGTCCTTAGGCTGGGCTTCTTCCCAAGCCTGACGCACAGACTGAATCACTTGTGACAAGATGAAAACAGCAATGATGAAAATAACTACAACAATCATCGACTTATTGTGGCGTGCAGCCGACTTTTGGCGCATTTGATAAGCGCCGAAGTCTTTGTTTTTTGCCTCAAAGACAATGTCGCACCACTCTTTTGATGTTAGATCTACGTCTTTTGCCATAATTAAAATTAGCTTTTTAATTGTTCATAAACTACTAAATCTATCATCATTTCAAACCTTTAGCTTTGCAGTCGATCATAAGAGCCGAGTCAACGGTGTTGATGCGGTCGATCTGATAACGGCTGATGCTGTTGATTTGCATTTCGTCGAGAGCTGTAACGAGACTCATGAATGAAGCGTTAGGAGTAGCCTTGATGATAACAACGGGACGGGTGAGCGTAGAGTCGTTACGGATTTTCTTGGCCTCGAGTTGGTAGATGCTATCGTTAGCTTCCTTGTTGGTCGAGAATTTGTTGGCTTTCCAGTCCTCTTTGAGCTTGTTGATCTTTTCGATAACTTGCTTGTTGCGGTCGTGCAAGATAGCGCGAACGCCCTGAGGTGCACCATTCTTGTTGGGTTCAAAGGCGATACCCTTCATGTTGTTAGCGATGAGGTTACCGCTTGGGTCAGCGTCGGTGACAGGCATACCCTCGTAGTAGTAAACGAAGTCTTTAGTAGGTACGCCGTCACTGTTAAGCTCACTATCGAGAATGATAGTGATAGCTTCAGATTGTTTTACCTTATTCTGCTCTTTTTTGTACACTTTTTCGTTAGTAGGAAGACTTATTTGCAAAGTCTGCGACTTAATCATTGTGGTACAAAGCATGAAGAAGGTGATGAGAAGCATGTTCATATCCACCATAGGGGTGAAATCGACACGGATCTCCATTTTCTTCTGGTGGCTTTTACCTTTACCGCCACCTGATTGTTCAATTTGTGCCATAATAATTATTCGTCCTCACTCTTTAAAGCGGTCATTAAACTAAATTTGTTCATCTTCAATGTCTGCAGATTATCCATCACGACCTGAATCTTTGAATAAGGAGTGGACTTATCGGCCTTGATAGCGATACCTTCACCGGTCTTGATAGCAGTGGTGAGGTTCTCATCAGAGGTGTTGTAAGCCGCACGCATCCACATCTGGAACTCATTTGGTTTTTCCAAATTCTCGTTCATGTCGATGGGGATACCCGCATTGGGGTTCTTGCTCGGGTCGATGTATTCATCCATCTTCTCTTGAGTCATGCCCAGCCATTGCTTCATAGCAGCGATGTTAACGCCGAACATATTGATTTTAGAGAATTTATCGACTTCAGCCTTAGTGAATTCGATTTTGTTAGATGGGTGAAGTTTGTTATATTCTGATGCCACATTCAGGAGAAGTTCGGCGCGCATTTTCTCGCTTGAGTAGAGCGAGTCCTTGTCGCCGGCAATCGACATGAACACTTGACCTTCGGGGCTAACGAGCACCGTGACGAGGTTCATAGTCGGCACCTTAATCTCCGAAACTGACGAAGGTGTCAGGACGGTGATAGGCTCCTTCTGCAAGAAAGTAGATGTCAACATGAAGAAAGTAAGCAAAAGTACAGTAACGTCACTCATCGCGGTCATGTCGATGAATGTACTCTTCCTTTTGATTTTAACTTTTCCCATATTACAATTTTATTTCTTATAAATTATTAAATCAGTTTTTGATTTACTAATACCATTAAACCGGGTTTTGCAGCTACGCAGAGATTAGTGAGTAGCGGCAAATGTTTGAACGATTGAGAAACCGACCTCGTCGATAGCGTAGGTGAGGTGGTCGATCTTGTTGGTGTAGAAGTTATAAGAAATAACGGCGAAAGCACCGGTTGCGATACCGAATGCGGTGTTCACAAGTGCCTCAGAGATACCGGTAGAGAGCTCAGTAGAGTCAGGAGCACCCGAAGCAGAAAGAGCCTGGAATGACTTGATCATACCGATTACAGTACCGAGAAGTCCGACGAGAGTACCGAGAGTAGTAAGAGTTGCAACGATAGGCAAGTTCTGCTGGAGAGACGGCATCTCAAGAGCTGTAGCCTCTTCAACTTCCTTCTGGATAGTAGCGAGCTTCTGCTCCTTAGAAAGGACAGTGTTCTTGTCCATTTCGTCATACTTCACGAGAGTTGCATAAACGATAGCTGCAACAGTACCTTTCTGCTTGCGGCAGAATTCTTTTGCCTTTTCGATGTCCTTAGCCTCAAGAGCTTTCTTTACGTTAGCAACGAATTTGGGAATTGAGCCAGAGCCCTTAGCAGAAGAGAGTGCAATCCAGCGCTCAACAGACAGCACGATAACTGTCAAGAAGAGAGTTTGAAGGATAGGCACGATGAAACCACCCTTGTAGATAGTACCGAGGAGGTTGATTGGGTGTCCGTTCTCGAAGTTGCTGTCTGCTCCAAGTACGAAGATGAAGAGGCAAACTGCAACTACTGCACAGGCACAAATTACTAAGAATGCATTCTTAATACCACGAACATTGCTGCTGACAGCTTTGTTCGCTTTTTGAGTGTTGTTAGGCTTTTGAGCTTCCATAATTTAATTGAATAAAAATTTGTTAAATAATAAATTAATTAATTTTTTAGTTAATGTTATTAGTAATTTCTTTAGTTTCGCAATAATTTTTTGGTTTTTATGTGTTTGTTTTGATGCTTTTGACTCTACGACTTTGAGTTTCATAGGTTTAGTGTAGAAACACACTATGAAAACAACATTTCCGGCCGAATATCTCAGCATTTCTTTTCGCAAATGTATTAAAAACTTTTCATTAACACAACGCAAAGCGGGTCAAATTTATTACTTTGGGCAAAATTTTTTCATTTTTTTGATTTTTTCACCCTCGCAGATACCGATTATGCTCAATAACATAATTAAAAAGCCGAATATCGGCAGCTCATTTACTGAGCGATATTCGGCTCAAAAAATATTAATAATTATGCGATGTGGTGTGAGCGTTTTGCATAATTTCACATTAGAGTGCACTTGTGGCGAGTATCCTAAAGCTACAAAAGGAGGGCTATATGCAGATATAATGCTTCAGAGCTTCGACGTAGGCTGCAAATTCCTTTTGCCCAAGCTGTGTGATACGGCATGATGTTTTGGGCTTGCGGCCTTCGAATTTTTTTGTCACTTCGATGTATCCGGCTGCCGATAGTTTCTCAATTTGCACGCTAAGGTTTCCTGCCGTGGAGTTTGTGGTGTTTTTTATGTAAACGAAGTCGGCTTCGTCGACATTCATGAGAATTGACATCACGGCAAGGCGCAGTTGAGAGTGGAGTAGCGGGTTTAATTCTTTGAACATAGGCGTCGGGCTTTATAATTTAATATATGTCCGGGAACGATGAGCATTAGCAGGAACGACACGGCAATCAGTGGGAATGCCCACCACATTGATATTGATATTCCGCCGATAGCGAAGCACATTACTAATGTACCTGACATTATGCCTACACTGCCGCCTGCAACGAGGCTTCGCTCCTTTATAATGATTCCTTGAATTGCCACTGCAATGCCCACTATCAAAAGTCCGAAAACGAGCATTGCGACCCAGCAGTCTCTGCCGCCAAAGAGCATCATAATGAGGCAAATTGCTGTGAAGAGAATGGCGCAACTGCCCACCAACGACCACAGGCCAGAAGTGATGTTGTCGATGTAGGTGCTCACAGAGCTGTCGCAGTCGCGACGTCGGCAAATTTTTGCCGAGGCACTTCCTCCGATTATCCATATAAGAAACCATATCCAATTGCTTGCAGGGTGCTGAGTGATGATTAGCACAGTGAGTGTGAGTGCTGTCACTGCAAGTGAAGTGTAGCCCCATAGGAGCAACATATTGCCGTCGCCTATGCGCAGGCGATTTTTAGTGCGGTCAATCATTTCGGTGATAATTGCCAGGCTTTCTTTTTCGTTGATTTTTTTCTCTTCCATAATGTTGTAGTATTTTTGTGGTTTGCATTATAAATTATGCCGCAAAGATAAACAAGTTTATGATATAAACCAAATATTTTATGAAAAATCTCTGCAAAAACAACGTTTTGTGGTGGGAAATTGTTTTTTGCAGAGATTCTATGCTGATTCCGGGCAAATGCGACTTGGCAGCAACTTGCGCGTTATTTGCAGCAAATAGCGTGATTAGTGGGGTTATTTGCCGTAGATTGTGGTGAGGAGGTGGGCGAGACGGAGACCGCCTTTGAGGAATTGGTCTTCGATTACGGGTGTCCACTGTGCCACATAGTCGTAGCTTGCTTTGAAGCCTTGTGGAGTTTCTTTATAGACTTTGGTGGCGAGGAAGAATGTTTCGCGCCCCCAGTCGGCAGGACTTCCTTTCACTATTTCGGCGATAGAGGCATCGTTGGCACGGTCGATTTCGCGTTGCCACTCGGTGTAGCTCCATTTGTGTGCGCTTTCAACGAGGGCGCCGTCCCACACGGAGTGGAGGTTGTTGTCGCGATTGAAGTAGATGATGCGATGGCTGTTGCCTCCGCGGTCGCTTGCGTGCCCCATGTGCATGGGTTGGTGAAGGTCGCCCACGAGGTGGATAAGCATCATCAGGTAGGTTTTCTCTTTTTCGTGAGTGAGGTCGCCATTTTTGAGCATATCGGTGATGTCGGTAATGGCTTTCACCACGTCGCCCGATGGATTGACAGGAGCCGACTCGAAGGTGTCGCCCTCGTCGATGTTTTTGTAGTGCCAGGTCTTTGTGTAGGCATATTGGGGAGTGTGGCTGGCGTTGTCGAGCCAGTTGGAGTAATAGACCGGTGAGTGACCGTCGAGCACGGCTTCGACGCGAGCGAGGACGTCGGGGGTGAGATGTTTTTCGGCTATGTAAGCCACTACGTCGTGACCCTTTTGCCCCCAGGCGAAGCAAGAAAGTGCAGTGCAAGCCGAGGCAAAGAGCAAGAAAAATTTCTTCATATCAATAATAGTTTAGATTGTTATTGAGTGCAAAAGTAATTGATTTTTGGGAAAAGACGGCAAAAAACGGTGTGAAAATAATAATGTGGCTTTGGAGGGAAGGGAGTGGGCATACATATAAAAAAAAAGAGAAGCGACTAAGTAATTTCTTGAGCATAGTTTTTTATGATTAAGAAAATTATGTGTAATTTTGCAGTTGATTAAGTATATACATCTGAAATTAATATAAAATATTGAAATACTTTATCGATAATGTCTAATTTCAAGTTAAAAAAAGGTGTAAACTTGAGCCTTGCAGGAGCTGTTGCTTCCAATGCCGTGACCGCAGTGTCGGGTAAACGCTATGCGATAGTTCCTGATGACTTCACAGGCATCACGCCAAGACTCGAAGTGAAAGAAGGTGACAAAGTGCTTGCCGGAGGTGCACTTTATCACGACAAGAATCACCCTCAAATCAAAATTTCATCGCCGGTATCGGGCACAATCGAAGCTATTGAGAGAGGCGAGCGACGGAAGATACTTTCGATCGTAATCGCGCCCGATTCAGAGAATCAATTCAAAGTGTTTAATGAAACCAATGCCAAGGAGCTGTTGCTGGAGTCGGGACTATGGGCTGCTATGCGCCAGCGACCCTACGACATTGTGCCAGACCCCGAAGTGGAGCCACGCGACATTTTTGTGACAGCTTTCGACTCTGCGCCGCTTGCAGCGCCGTTGAGCCTTCAGCTTGCGGGCAAGGAGGAATATCTTCAGAAAGGTATTGATGCGCTGGGCAAGCTCACGAAGGGCAAGGTGTATGTGGGATGTGCTCCCGATGCAGAGCTGAGCCTGAAGGGCTGTGAGGTGAATACCTTTGACGGACCTCACCCTGCAGGAAATGCCGGAGTGCAGATAGCCAATGTGAAGCCGGTGAACAAGGGCGAGACCGTGTGGACGCTCGATGCAGTGACAGTGGCACGACTTGGAGAGCTTATTGCCACCAAGAAGCTGCCGGTGGAAACCCTTGTGGCAGTGGTGGGAGAGAATGTGAAGACACCGAAGATGGTGAAATGCACCATTGGCGCCGATATAGCATCGCTCACCGGCGGCAATGTTGCCGATGAAGCAGCGTCGCGAATCATTTCGGGCAATGTGCTCACCGGAGTGAAGGTGGCTGCCGATGGATATCTGCGTTTCCCATATCGCCAGATAACGGTGATTCCCGAAGTGAAGAATGATGCCGAATTTATGGGTTGGGCATCGCTGAGCCCAAAGAAATTCAGCCTCTACCGCTCGTTTACTTGCCGACTGTTTGGAACTAAGAAACCGTTCAGCTTCGACAGCAAGCTTAATGGCGGAGAACGAGCCATCATCATGTCGGGCGAATATGACCGCATGTTGCCGATGGACATATATGCCGAATATCTTATCAAGGCTATCATAGCCTTCGACATCGACAAAATGGAGCAGCTTGGCATCTATGAGGTAGCACCTGAAGACTTTGCTTTGGCTGAATTTGCCGACACATCGAAGCTTCCGCTCCAGCACATAGTGCGCGAGGGACTCGACAAGTTGCGCAAGGAGATGAATTAATGCACTTTGAAGTAATAACACAAAAACATAGGATAAAGTGAAAGGTTTAAGAAAATTTTTAGATAAAGCCAAGCCCAACTTTATGCCGGGTGGAAAATACCAGAAACTCCAGTCGGTATTTGAGGGACTTGAAACTTTCCTTCTGACGCCAAACACGGTTGCGACTACAGGAGTTCACATCCACGACAGCAACGACTCGAAGCGCACTATGAGTGTGGTGATACTTGCACTCATGCCGGCGCTTCTGTTTGGTATCTACAATATCGGCTACCAGCACTATCTTGCGATAGGAGAAGCAGAGGCAGGCTTTGCAGCCATGTTCTTCTTCGGATTGCTTGCGTTGCTGCCCAAGATAGTGGTGTCGTATGTGGTGGGCCTTGGCATTGAGTTTATCGGTGCACAAATACGCGGCCACGAGATACAGGAAGGCTTCCTTGTGACAGGCATCCTGATTCCGATGATATGCCCGATCAACACCCCGGTGTGGATGATTGCCGTTGCAACAGCGTTTGCGGTGATATTTGCCAAAGAGGTGTTTGGAGGCACAGGAATGAACATCTTCAATGTGGCACTTGTGACGCGTGCGGTGCTATTCTTCGGCTATCCGTCGAAGATGTCGGGTGATGCAGCCTTTGTGGCAACCGACCCGGCATTCGGAATGGGAGCGGGAACAGTGACCGATGCATTCACGGGCGCAACACCGCTGGGACAAGCTGCAATACACGCAGGAGAAGGCGTGCCGCAACTCACTAACATACTTGGCGAGCCCATCAGCACGCTCGATGCGTTTATAGGCTTGATTCCCGGTTCGGTGGGTGAGGTGAGCACACTGTGCATCCTCATAGGAGCAGCCATATTGCTCATCACCGGCACCGCATCGTGGAAGATTATGGGTTCGGTGTTTGTGGGCGGTTTTGTGATGTCGCTCATCGCCAACACCTTTGCATCGGCAGCCTATCCGGTGTCGATGCTTGCACCGCTCGACCAGCTTTGCCTTGGAGGCTTTGCGTTTGCGGCAGTGTTTATGGCAACCGACCCTGTGACAGGAGCACGCACCGAGATAGGAAAATACATCTATGGCTTCATGATAGGCGTGCTTGCCATTCTCATCCGCATCTATAACGGAGGCTTCCCCGAGGGAGCGATGCTTGCAGTGCTCTTTATGAATGCTTTTGCACCGACAATCGACTATTGCGTGGTGAATGCCAATATCAACCGTCGCTTGAAGCGAGCCAAAGCCACTAACAAATAATAAAGGAGGAACAGAGAAATGAATAAACAAAGCAATACTTACACGATTCTCTACTCGGCGATTATGGTAGTGGTGGTGGGAGCGGTGCTTGCACTCACCTACATGGCATTGAAGCCGAAGCAGGAAGAGAATATCGCCAACGACAAGCGTATGCAGATACTCAGCGCAGTGCACATTGCGGCAGCCGATGGCGACTACAAGGCTACATACGACAAATATGTGACCGAAACAATGGTGGTGAACGTGAATGGCGAGAAGGTTGAAGGCGATGCCTTTGCAATCAATCTTGCCAACGAGCTGAAGAAGCCGGCAGAGGAGATGCAGCTTCCGGTGTTTGTGTGCACCACCGACAATGGCGAGGTGAAATATATCCTTCCGGTGTATGGAGCCGGACTGTGGGGCCCGATTTGGGGCTATGTGGCTGTGGATAACGACGGCACCACCATCTATGGCGCCTACTTCTCGCACCAGGGCGAGACACCGGGACTCGGTGCCGAAATCGCCAAGCCCGATTTCCAGACACAATTTGAGGGCAAGGAGCTCTACAAGGATGGAGAGTTTCGGGCAATCGACGTGATGAAGGCCGGACAGAAGCCCGCCGACAACACCGACTATGTGAATGCAATATCGGGAGGAACGGTGACCAGCAAGGGAGTAGAGGCAATGCTGAAGAAGTGCCTCACCTACTATAGCCACTTCCTCGACAAACTCAGAACAGAAAACACTACTAATCAATAAAGCGCTTGACTATGTTATCGAAAAAGAATAAAGAGGTGTTTTTCAACCCATTCTCGAAGAACAATCCTGTGATTGTGCAGGTGCTTGG
>JBJFEF010000002.1:0-3446 GCA_051890435.1 Muribaculaceae bacterium | reverse complement strand
GCGTCGTGATAATTGTGACCGGCGCAGAACACATTCATCGAAGCGAGCACTTTCAGTCCATATTTGTGACCCACCTCAATGAAACGGGCGAGATAGTCGAATTGGTCGGTCACGTCCTTCACTTTGGGGGCGATTGCGCTATTGTAGAGTACCTCTCCGGTGATGGGGCGCACATCGACCACGGCGTGAGTGAAGCCAAGATCGGCAACTTTCTTCACATAAAATACTATGCTGTCGGGATTGTTGAAGCGGCGATAGTTGGCTTCGGCGTCAAACCACATGAGGGCAGTCTTCTTCTGCTTGGGAATTTCCATGCGGAAAGGTGCAGCCGGCAGACCGGCATTGTTGAAGAGAGAGCTTTCGTAGTAGTTGTGATAGCCGTAGCGCACTTCAACGGGATATTGCAGCCAGTCGGTCCACACACGCACCTTGTTGTCGCTATTAATGATTTTGGCTTTAGCCGGGTGCACATTGCCGAAGGCATCAACAAGCTCGAAGCCCGGCAGCTCGACATTCTCGGGAGTGAGTCCATCCTCGCCACCCTCAAACTCAATGATGAACGAAGTGGGCGACTCGGGCTTGCAGCACTTGGCGATGGGAGCCTGGCTTTTGATGCCGTTTCGGCCGTAAGCCTTGTCGAGAGCGAGATAAGCGAAACGCTTGCCCACTTCAACCTTCTTGGGGAAGTGGATGAAAATGCTGTCGCCGAGGTCGCCGATAGTGACCATACCGGTGGCGGGCACACTCTTGAGGAGCTCATTCTGCATTTGGCGGAATTCAGCCCAGCGGGTGCCACGGCAGTCGCCGTCGTTCCAGGGGGCGAGCTGTGCGAAGAAGAACGGCATGTTGCTGTTGTTGCCGAAGTGAGCACGCCAATCAGCCACCATAGCCGGGAAAAGGCGGCTATAACGCTCGGCATCGGGAGTGTTGGCTTCGCCTTGGAACCAAATCACGCCAGCCACGGGGAAGCCCTTCCAAGGAGCCACCATAGCATTCCATGCGAGGGTTGGGGTGCCCTGAATCCAGCCAAAATCCTTGCCGTCGGTAGCAGGGAGGCTGATTTCGGGGAAAGCCGAGAGGAAAGTGGAGCGCGGCATCCAAGTTTCGATGGTTGACATGCTCCAGTCGCACTGGATAAGTCCGACGGGCACGTTGAGAGCGTCAAGGAGAGTTTTGCCAAACACATAGCCAACGGCGCTAAATTCGGCTACGTCGGCTGAATTGGCTGAGGTCCACTTCACGGGGTCGATGTCGGACTTTTCGACGGTAGCCCAGTCGTTCGTCTGCCGTAGCAGACGAATGTTGAGGCGAGGAGAAGCCGAGAGAATCATGTCGGCAGTGCCGTGAGTGGGTTGTCCGCGGAAGCCCTTCATGGGCATCTCCATATTTGACTGACCGGCACATACCCACACTTCGCCCACGAGGATGTCGGAGAGAGAGAGGGCTGTGCCATCGCTCACGGTGATGGAGTAGGGACCGCCGTAGGCAGGGGTGCTGAGAGAGGCACACCATGCGCCATCGGCATCGGCCTTGGTGATGACAGCTTTTTTGCTCCACGATGCTGTGATGGTGACTTTAGCTCCGGGAGCGGCAGTTCCGTGCATTGGCACGGTGGATTTCTGCTGGAGCACCATACCGTCGCCAAAATATGACGGGAGCTTCACCTTGGCATCAATGCCAAGAGAGAGAAGCATAGAAAACAGAAGGAATAACGAGAATTTTTTCATTATTGCGTTGATGATTTTGAGTGATTTTATGTTGGTTGAAATTCAGGTGTTACTTTTCGGTGACAAGTTGCGGCAAGGATAGCGGTATCTTTGCAGCGTCGGGAGGAAAGAACTATTTCACCTCGGAGATGTAGATGTTGCCAAAACGGTCGGTAACGCGCACTTCACGCTTTGAGCCGGCGATTGAAGGCTTTGCGCGGAACATGTGGCCATTGGGGTGTGGCGAAATCCAGTCGTAGAGCACCACACTCTTGTCGAGGCAGTGCGCCTTAGAGATAGGGTCGTAGCCGGTGAATTGCGTCATTTGTGCGGTCACTTTTCCATTCTCAAGCAATTCCACACGCCAACGCGAGTCGTAGTTCCACACATTGGCAACCACATCGTCGGGGCACTCCTCGCAACTGCCCGGGGCATAGACGCGCATTTGGTAGCTGCTGTCGTAGCCGGCGCACTTGTATCGCCAAGTGACATTGGTTCCATCGACGTCGAATACGGCATATCCGCGTGGCGTGCCGTCCATGCACTCCTCGCAGCGCCACCAGGTGCCACACACGGCGGCAGTGTTGTGCTCATAGAGGCGGTCGGAGTACTCAATGTTGAGCTGGGAGTGGGTGTGACCAGTGATGATGTGGGTGGTATGGTCGTTTAAAATAGCAAAGAGATGGCGGGCATTGTTGAGCCAATCGGTGCTGAAGTGAGCTTCATTGATATTGGCATTGCGACCGGTGGCAATGTGCATGAAGATGAAAATCACCTTGTCCTTCGGCACGAGAGCGATGTCCTGCTCAAGCCAGCGGAGGGCCTGCTCGGGGAGATAGCCAATGTAGTTGATACCGATACCGGCAAAGAAGTTGTTGTCGAGGAACACATAGTGAGCATCGCCACAGTTGTGGGAGTGGTTGATGGGGCCGAAGAATTGCTCGAAGGTGTGGAACGACGATTCGTAGCTGCGACCCTCGCAATCCATGTCGTGATTGCCGATTGAGCGGAAGAAAGGCAGGTTGATAGGCTCGGTGGCACGGGCATAAACCTGCATGTAGGTTTGCGGAATACCGCCTATGAAGTCGCCGACATCGGTGCCGAAGATTTTCACGCCACGCTTGCGATAGTCGGTAATTGTAGCAGAAACGTCGGGGATGATGTCGCGTGTGAATTGTTCGTAATCGGTGTCGTAGGTGGCTTGCACATCGGCAAACACCAGGAAAGAGTGCCGCTTGTCGCTCTTTTTAGAGCGAGAGAGCGTGAAATCATATACGCTGTCGGTAGCGTTAAGAGTTTTGTAGAATTGAGGCACGGTGCCATTCACCACGGGCACGTCGTATCCGGCAGGAGTGGTGATGTAGATGAATTTCGACTCGGAGAGAGTGACAATGCGGTAGCATCCGCGAGCGTCGGTGGTGACAAAGTTGATGCCGTCGGTGACAGGGACGCCTGCGATGGTTTTCTTGCCATCGGTGACCTTACCGGTGATGGTGCGAGTGGCGATACCTTGCGCCTGAGTAGCGCTCACCGATAAAAATGCTGCAAGCACGAGGCTTGCAACATTTTTGAGTGATACGTTAATGGTAGTTTTCATTATTTGAGAGTCTTGAGATAGTCATCGATACCCATTTTCAGATAGTTCCAGTAGCCATATTGGCGCACGTGAACCATATCGAAGAGGAAGTAGCCATCGGAGGCGTTGATGCAGGCATCAACCGACTGCCTTACGGCATTGCC
>JBJFEF010000001.1:0-3450 GCA_051890435.1 Muribaculaceae bacterium | reverse complement strand
AGGGCGGTGGGAGTAATCGACCGCTACCTGGAGCACTCGCGCATACTGATATTTGCCAACGGCGGAGTGCCGAAATACTACCTTGGCTCGGCCGACTGGATGCCGAGGAACCTCGACAACCGCATAGAAGTGCTCACGCCCGTGTATGACGAAGAACTAAAGAGTGACCTGCTACGCACGGTGAATTATGGGCTACGCGACACAACAAATGCCCGCATAGTGGATGGGCGAGGCACCAACGCGCTACCCTGCGGAGGCGAGGCCTTCAGGTCGCAGGAAAAATTATATGAAGAATATGGAAAACAATAACTATGCTGCCATCGACATAGGGTCGAATGCAGCGCGACTGCTTATAAAGAACGTGAGTGAGGACGCCATGGGCAACGCGGAGTTCACGAAAGTGCTCTTCCTGCGCATACCACTAAGGCTTGGCAAAGACGTGTTTACCCTTGGGGAGATAAGCGAGGAGCGAGAGCGCATGATGATGTGCATGATAAAGAGCTACAAGCAGCTCATGAAGCTCTACAACGTGGAACGCTACAGGGCTTGTGCTACCTCGGCGATGCGCGACGCGCGGAATGGGGTGAAGCTGCTGAAGAAGATACGCAAGGCCACGGGAATAGAGATAGAGATACTGAGCGGCAGTGAAGAGGCCCGAATACTCTACAACAACTCGATAGAGGCGGCCGAGAGCGTGAGCGGCAACTATGCCTACGTGGATGTGGGCGGTGGTAGCACCGAGATTTCACTGTTGAGCAACGGTCAGCTCGTGCACAGCTGCTCCTACAACATCGGCACGCTGCGAAAGCTCAGTGGCGCGGTGCCGGGCGAGGTTGAGGTAACGATGCAGGGCGAGCTTGAGAATCTTGCGGCGCAATATGAGGGCATAAAGATAGTGGGATCGGGCGGCAACATCAACAAGCTGTCGAGAATGTTTCACGATAACACGAAGAAAGGCAAGAAGAACGTTCTGCCGGTGAAGGCACTGCAGCAGATGCTGGAGGAGATGAAGCCCCTCACCATGGCCGAGCTGATGAGCCGATATGGGCTGAAGGCCGACCGCGCCGATGTGATATTACCCGCAGCGGAGATATTCCTGAAGGTGGCTGCTGCGCTGAAGTGTGAGGAGATACAGGTGCCGAATATATCGCTTGCCGATGGAATAATCGATGGGCTGTATAAAGAGAGAGATGGTGTGGAATAAAATGGAGGGATTGTGGGGAATATTCGGTTTTTTGTAGTACTTTTGCAGTTGTATTTGTAAAAGAACTTAGATAGACTATCGTTATGATTCCGAAAATTCTTAATGAACTGTATAAAAAGCATACGGGCAGTGATGCCGTAGAGATTACCGAGCTGCCTTCTTCGGGCTCTAATCGCCGCTACTTCCGCCTCACCGGCGAGCCTACTCTCATCGGTGTGGTGGGTACTTCGGTGGAGGAGAACGAGGCTTTCATATATATGTCGAAGCACTTCAAGGAGAAGGACCTCCCGGTGCCCGAAGTGCTGATTGCGTCCGACGACCATATCGCCTACCTTCAGGAAGATCTTGGCGACACCATCCTCTACAATGTGATTGAGAAGGGACGCCTCACAAGCGTGTTCAGCGACGAGGAGAAGCGTCTGCTCGTGAAGACTATCCGCAAGCTGCCCGATGTGCAGTTTGCCGGCGCCGATGGCATGGATTTCAGCCATTGCTATCCTGCTCCCGAGTTTAATGCCCGCTCAATCATGTGGGACTTGAACTACTTCAAATATTGCTTTCTCAAAGCCACAGGGCTTGAATTTCTCGAAGGCAAGCTCGAAGACGATTTCCAGCGCCTCACCGATGTGTTGCTCCGCAGCTCTTCAGCCACATTCATGTATCGCGATTTCCAGTCGCGCAATGTGATGATTAAAGATGGCGAACCGTGGTTTATCGACTTCCAGGGCGGCCGCAAGGGTCCTGTGTATTACGATGTGGCATCGTTCTTGTGGCAGGCAAAAGCCAATTTCCCCGACAGTCTGCGCCGTGAGCTTCTCAAGGAGTATATCGACGCACTGCGCAAGTATAAGCCCGTAGATGAGGATTATTTCTACTCTCAGCTGCACCATTTCGTGATCTTCCGCACGCTGCAGGTGCTTGGAGCCTACGGCTTCCGTGGCTACTTCGAGAAGAAGCCACACTTCATGCAGAGCGTGCCATTTGCAATCGCCAATCTGCGCGAATTGCTCAAGGTGCCTTATCCCGAATATCCCTATTTGAGCAAGGTGCTTACCGACTTGGTGAATATGAAGCAGTTTACCGACGACTTGCAGAAGCGCACACTCACCGTGCGTGTGATGAGTTTTGCCTACAAGAAGGGAATCCCCAACGACCCTTCGGGCAACGGTGGCGGATATGTGTTTGACTGCCGTGCGGTGAACAATCCCGGAAAATACGATCGCTATAAGCCCTTCACCGGACTCGACCAGCCCGTAATCAAGTTTCTTGAGGACGATGGCGAGATTTTCCCCTTCCTTGAACACGCCTACGAGCTTGTCGATGCCCATGTGAAGCGCTTCATGGAGCGCGGTTTCACAAATATGATGGTGTGCTTTGGCTGCACCGGCGGACAGCACCGTTCGGTGTATAGCGCCCAGAAGATGGCTCAGCACATAAATGAGAAATTTAATGTGAAGGTTGAGCTTGTGCATCGCGAGCAAAACATCGAACAGACGCTAAACGCAAAATAACGCGACACTCTTACCTCTTACCTCTTACCTCTCAATGAAAGCAATGATTTTCGCTGCCGGACTCGGCACCCGACTACGACCGCTCACCAACGACCGCCCCAAAGCTCTTGTGGAGGTGGCAGGAAAGCCTATGCTGCGCCGTGTGATTGACAACTTGGTGAGCTATGGCTTCGACGACATCGTCGTGAATGTGCATCACTTCGGTGAGAAAATTATCGATTATGTGGCGCAAAACAACGCCTTCGGCGTGAACATTCACATCAGCGACGAGCGCGGCTTGCTGCTCGACACCGGTGGCGGTATTCTGAAGGCGCGTGAATGGCTCGATGGCGACGAGCCTTTCCTCGTGCATAATGCCGACATACTCACCGACCTCAATCTGTGCGATTTCTACGATTATCACTGCCGTCACCAAGCCGATGCTTCGCTGCTCACCAAGGAGCGCGTCACGGCGCGATACCTGATCTTCGATGCCTCCGACCGTCTCTCGGGCTGGATTAACAAGAGCACAGGGCAAGTACTCCCTGAGGGCCTTGACTATCGCCCCGGAGCCTTCAAGGAGATGGCTTTTGGCGGAGTACACGTGATTTCGCCCCGCATCTTCACGGCGCTCGACGAATATGCCCGCAGCATTGCTCCCGATGGCGATGCCGAGGTGAAATTCTCAATAGTTCCCTTCTATGTGGCAATGTGCCGCCGATTGAAGATTATGAGCTATGCTCCCGATGGCTATCG